>CALKXO010000080.1 GCA_938003615.1 uncultured Pirellulaceae bacterium
GTCTCGCTTGCCAGAGAAAGATAAAGCAAGCAAGCGGGACGCTTGCACTACGAAGAAAGTTTCTAACGCAATGGACTCAATCTCACTCCTACCGATATTCAACCCACTGTTGCTGACAGTGCTGTTCGGTGGACTGTGTGCGCTGTTGTTGATCGGCCCGGCCTTCAAAGACGTCTCATCCAAGCGACGGCTGATTCTCTCATCACTGCGGATGGCGGCGATCCTGTTGGCTTTTCTTGCGGCGCTGCGTCCGGGATGCACCAAAACGACCGAACGGCAGCAGGCCGGTGTCATGATGTTTCTACTGGACACTTCGCGCAGTATGCAACTGCCACACATCACCGATGACTCGACCCGTTACGGCGCGATGAAAGAAATGCTCGACGGCAACCTATCGCGTTTGAACTCTTTGGTGGAAAACAAGATCGATGTGCGCTTCTTTGGCTTCGACAACCGGGCGTTTCCGTTAGAGATCGTCGATGGTTCAATTCAACTACCGCCTAAACCCGAAGGTGCCGAAACGGATTTAGGAACACCGATTTTCAACACCAGTATCGCATCACGTGGCGAACGATTGGTGGCCATGTTCGTTGCCAGCGATGGGATGCAAACCACGTTGACCCCCGAAGTGGAAATGGCCCAGGCCATTGATGCCGTTAAAGACATCGAAGTGCCGTTGTTCGGTATCAAATTTGGCCTGCCAGGAGACAGTGGGCAATTGGCGGATGTTTCCATCAAGAATTTCGCCGAACAACACGTCGTCAACGTCAAAAACAATCTCAACGCTTCGGCGACCGTTGTGTCGCGTGGCTATGCCGGGGAGACGATCAAGGTCGAAATGATTTTGATCGACCAAGCAGGCAAGGAGCAAGTGGTTGGGGATCCTGTGCTGGTAACACCCCAAAAGGCTTTTGAAGAGATCAACATTCGGATGAATTACACGCCGCTGGAATCGGGCGAGTTCCGGATTAAGGTCCGAGCTGTGCCGATGGAGGGTGAACTGGCAAAACGCAACAACGAACTGGATGCGTTTCTGACCGTTAACGACAAAGGCATGCGGATTCTCTATCTCAACGGCAGCCTTAGATTCGAGCAAGCGGCCCTCCGTCGGTCACTGGCCACCGCCGATTTCATTGAAATCGACTTCCGTTGGATTTCCCCACGTGAGCCACTCGATTTGGCAGCGGTAGAAAGAACCTTCAACGATCCGTCCTACGATATTTTCATACTGGACGATGTCGATGCCAGATTACTTCAACGAAGCAACAATCCAGCAAGACCGCTCGACGCATTGGCCAAAGCAGTTGAGGGCGGCAAAGGCCTTTTGATGCTCGGCGGCTCACACAGTTTCGGTGCTGGCGCTTACGCCAACACGCGACTGGCCGACGTGTTGCCGATTCGGATGAAACGCGGCGAGCGACAGGACTTTGGCCAAGACGTCAGACGGGAATTACACATCAATCATGAAATCAAAATGGTGCCCACGCGCGATCACTATTTGACTCGGCTGGGAGACGAAGGACTTGAGGCTTGGAAGCAGCTTCCTCCGTTAACGGGGGCCAACCGGTTTGATTCCATTAAGGACAACGCTCTAGTGCTACTACGAAGTGATGACGACGCCCGGCATCCGATCATGATTGAGGCAAATGTGGGCGGGCGTGTGATTGCATTTGCAGGCGATTCTACGAATCGATGGAATCGTTATCGTCTCAACGACGATGTTTCCGAACGGACTTTCAAGCAGGAATTCGATCAGTTCTGGCGGCAGGTGATCTTGAGGCTGGCGTTTTGGGATACAAAAACGGGTGAGTCCGTTTCGATCGACCTTCCTCAACGCCGTTTCCAACCTCGTCCGCGCGTTACATTTGGCGTCTCCGCTCAATCTGCGCAGGGCGAGCCGCTGACCGATGCCACATTCAGCGCGACCTTGGTCCAACCCGACGGAACAAAGCAGAACGTTTTGGTTCAGCAAAAAGCGGGTGAGTTCTTCGGCCAGATCGAACCTGACTTGGTCTCGACCGCCGGTCTCTATCGTATCGAAGCGACGGGTACTCAAGCTGGCGTCGACATTGGATCATCGGAGCGTCAGTTTGTGGTGATGGACCGTGACAAGGAAAAAGCCAATCCGGTGGCGGATCCTGATCGGCTGGACCGGCTGTCTGCAGAGACCGTTGCTGCCGGCGGCAGATCACTTGAGCCCGATGAGTTGGGCAGTGTGCTGGATGAGCTTATTGCCAACCCACCGATCGAGAAAGTAAAGATACCGACCACTTGGCGAATCGGCGAAACGGCTTGGGACTCAACCGCGTTCCTGTCGATCTTCGTCGCCGTGCTGACAACCGAGTGGTACCTGCGGAAGAAGTGGCAGTTGGTGTAACCTTTAGCTGCGTCACGGACAGCCTTGTCCCGCGCGTTTCTTCCGGGGCATGACTGAGTCCAACCTCAAGTGTTAATCAGCTAGCATGTGTCAAAACATTAACACGCGATTCCCCTATCAAGCAAAATTTGAAAATAGAATTTGGCGACGAACGCGAGAAATGCAGGGCAATGTTGCAAAGAAAGGTAGTTGGTGTGGGGCCGAGTGGTACCTGCGAAAGAAATGGCAAACGGTATTTGGATCTCCTCACTGAGTCGTCTCTACCACCGTTACCTTGGCTGATCGATCTTTTACGTCAAAGCTGCCGGAAGCGGTTTTCATCCAGCCGGCAATGACGACGATGGTCAGCATCATCAAACACAAGATATTCGTCCAGTGCTTTTCACGCTTACGCATCTCAACCGCTTTTTCACTTCTCCCTGAGAGTCGTGCTGCCAAAAAGAAGACACCAAAGGCCAACAACATCTTCACCAACAACAATCCGTTGTAGGCAGGTGAAAGATGCAGCGTTGTCGCTTTTACGAACGCATTGTAAAGCCCAGAAACCAGCAACAGCAATGTGCAGATTCCAATCCACTTGACCCAACTCTTGCGAATCGCCTCTCGCGCAGCCGCATCGACGGTACCTTGTTCTGTCGCTGTGACTAGCGTTAGACGCAGGAACAACGTCCCGCCCACCATGACGATCGCCGGGATCACATGCAACCAGCGGCTGATCAAGTTAAGAATAAATTGTGTGTCCATCGATTGTGTTCCTGAATTTTAATTTTGTTTTTGTCGTCGACGATCAAGACTGTTGGCAAGTCCGAATTCCGCTGACACGGAATCCGCTTGACCCACCCTACGTCGAATCGTTAACGCTTAATGTAGGGTGGGTCAAGCGACACCGTCGCGACGACCCACCCACTATTTTTTATTGTCCATCGCGCGCACTACCGGCGGCGGACAGCATTACCCTTCGGTCAGTTCCAGCCAGAGATCTTCCGATTCGGTAATCTCCGCCGAGAGCGTTTCTATCTTCTTATGAAGCTCCATTGCTTCTTCTGGGTCATGGCACGACAGCATCTGTTCATTGAGGACTTTCTTTTCCTGCTCCAGACGCTTGATCTTTCGCTCCGCCGCTTTGATTTGTTTTTGAATCTTTCGGTCGGAACTTGGCTCAGGACGGTTGGCACCTTTTGACTTCTTACCGCCCTTGCCTCCCTCATTGCGTGACTTGCTGACGCTACCGGCGTTGCGACTGCGATACCCCTCGTCGATTTCATTGCTAACCGAGTACAGATACGCGTCGTAGTCACCGATGTAGTTTTTCGCAGATCCATCACGAACTTCGATCACAGCGCTGGCGATCCGTTTCATAAAGTGACGATCGTGGCTGGTGAAGATCACGGTTCCCTTGAATTTGAGGATCGCTTCAGCCAGCGCCTCAACGGTTTCAACATCAAGATGGTTGCCGGGTTCATCCAACACCAAAATGTTGTAATCGCCAAGCAAAATGCCCGCCATGCACAGTCGGGCGCGTTCGCCACCGGAGAGCACTTTGATCTTTTTATGAATGTGGGCGTCCCGAAAGAGCAGCGAACCGGCCACGGCAAGAATCTGTTGATTCGTGGTCCCGGAAATCGCTTTGTATTCCAGATATTCCAACACTGTGTCGTTTTCGTCCAGCGTCGTATAAACGTGCTGAGCATAGACACCAATCTTACAATGATGTCCCCACTTCACATGCCCCTCTTTCGCATCGAGCGACCCGACCAGCGTCCG
>CALKXO010000081.1 GCA_938003615.1 uncultured Pirellulaceae bacterium
TATGATTGTAAACCAATTCTCGACGGACCCCAAACCCTGATCGGCCGATGGAGAATTGGGCGATGTTGGCTAACCTGCTGCTACTTTTGATAAACGATCGGTCATCCATAAAACGCGATGCATCCTGCACAACTCAGCGACGACGAACTTCAAAAGCAGTGTGCTGTCCAACGCACACGCGCCAGCGGCCCCGGAGGTCAGCATCGCAACAAAGTAGAAACGGCGATCGTGATCAAGCATCTTCCGACCCAAATCGTTGGGCAGGCCAGTGAAAAAAGGAGTCAGCACGCTAACCTCGTCGCTGCTCTATTTCGTTTACGTGTCCGGTTGGCGATGGAGGTTCGGTCTTCGCCGATCCCAGAAAGTCCGGGAGAAATATGGCTTCAGCGCGTGCGTGCGAAAAAGATCAGTGTTAGCACATCACATGCCGATTTTCCGGTGGTGCTTGTCGATGCATTAGACCAAGTTGAACGCTGCAACCACGAGATGCCCGAAGCTGCCGAAACGCTTGGCGTCTCAACCTCTCAGCTGCTCAAATTCCTTAAGTCCGACTCTCAGGTTTGGGAACGAACGCAACAAGCTCGAGTGCGGCTGGGATTGAAACGGCTCAAGTGATGAAACGGCTCAATTGAGTGACTGCGGAAGCCTCTACGCCTTCCAATGCTCTGGCTTGATCCATCCCATTTTTCCAAATCCTCCCACGAAGTAGCACGCGACCGGGGATAGCTCCATCATAGAGAAGTCGCCAAAACTGGCCCACTGTGCGGCGGCCGGATGCGCCTCGAGATAATTTTTCTTCGCCTCGTTCGACTGATCATCCTCAACCGGTCGAACGTGGCCTTGAAGTGTCAAACGAGCCTCCGAAAGGTCGCCGTCACTTCCCGTGACTAGCAGCGACGCCTGGTCGTTTGCTCGCAAGTTTTTTGAGTGCGACGACAACGCGCTGAACAGGAAGACGCAATTGCCGTTGTCGATGATTGCATAGGGCGCCGCCGAAACAAATGAAAAACCGGGATTGACGACACAGTGTGTGGCCAATGCCCCAGACTTCCGATGGCGAAGTAAACGCTGTGCGTCTTGAGAGAGACCTTCAGGCATAAGTACGCGCGAGTTTGTGTTTGAGAATCGACTATCATGAAGAATCGTGATTGTAATGTTTGCGGTCATGCGCTGACAGTGAACTGAACCAAAAAACGCAATTGTCATTGTTGCCGCGAGCCCGGTTTTGGGTACGATGAGGCAATGGAAACTCTTTGCGGACATTTATTGATTGCGATTCCCGACCTTCACGACGGGAACTTCTTCCGGTCGGTTGTCTTGATGTTGCATCACGATCAATTCGGTGCCAGCGGAGTTGTACTCAACCGCGCCACGGATGTAACCGTTCGTGAGGCTTGGGAAAATGGGTTTGCGGCTGAATCCGAAGTTGAGCCTGATTTCTACGAGTCAATTTTACAGGATGAGAAAATCAATGCCGGCGGTCCGGTGGATGGGCCGTTGATCGTTTTACATCAAGATCAAGCTTTGGCGGAGGAAGAAGTACTGCCCGGCGTATATATATCGACCAACCGTTCACTGGTTGAGCAGATCGTTCGGCTGCCTGAAACGCGCTTTCGCGTTTTCGCGGGCTATTCGGGATGGGGACCGAAACAACTTGAGGCCGAGCTTGAGGCTGGGGGATGGATGGTGATCAAGGCTCACTCAGATCACGTGTTTTCGAACGATCCTGAACTTTGGGCACAAGTTTGCAAGACGTTTTCGGCAACGATCGTCGATCTGCCGACCCCAAAGGGGGTTGACCCGAATCTGAATTAGTGCGGCAATCAGCGCTATGCTTTGCGCGAGCGTTATTATCAGGTGACGAAATACGACGATGGTCAAACCGCTGATTTCTGCAACAATGACTGACTGTAGTATTCGATCGATAAAACAACTACGAGTTTGAATCTTGCATCGCAAGCGACTATCTTTCTCTCCCTTCCAACGTACGCCCGGACGTTTTGCGGCCATCGCTGAAGCGATCGTTGCGGGGCTGATCGTGTTGGCCGGTATCGTTCTGTTGGCCGTCACCATTACGCTCAACGTGCTGCTTTCGACTCCCGAGCAGATGTATATTTCGGCGGGCTACCTTTCGTTGAGAGTTGTGTTGGCCGTGGCGATGATCGCCATTGGTTGCTACTACATCATTGGGTTGCTGTGGAATGTAAGTGTTTCGCGCGAGCGCCGTGAAGCGCTGGTCAATCGCGCCGGCGAGATTGAGTTACTGAACGACTTCCGCGGACGACGAGACGACCTACCTAACGTCCCTGTTGAGCCACCGCTGCAAGGGACTCGGTTTCCCTACCGGCTGACGCCTTCAACGGGAGATATCTGGGGGTTGATTACCTCGGCATCGATGAGCGTGATGTTGGTGGCGATTGCATCGATTTTAGTTCCTACGGCGTTTGCAGAGGCCAAACAGGCGAACCCGGGAGCGATTGCTATCATTTTTTCACCCCTAATCTGTATCGCCGCCATCTGGTTTCTGTATCGCTTTTTCCGACAGCTGCTAAAATTGACGGGTATCGGGCCGACTATTATCGAACTGTCCGAGTACCCGCTGCACCCGGGATCGAAGTGTCAGGTTCGACTATTTCAACCCGGGCGTATACGTTTGAAAGTCGTCACGGCTTGGCTCGTTTGCCAAGAAGAGGCGACGTTCGACCAAGGAACCGACATTCGCACCGAGGCGCGAGACGTGTACCGCGGTCGATTGTTTCGGAAACGGTCGGTGAGTGTTTCACCTGACCAAGCGTTTGATACGGAATTTGAAATGCTCATTCCGCCAGACGCAATGCACTCGTTTAAGTCTGCCAATAACAGAATCCGATGGAAAATTATCGTTCAAGCAGAAGCAAAAGGCTGGCCGCGGCTCGAACGGACGTTTCGGCTTTCGGTGTATCCACGCACCGTCATCGAAACTCAGAGAGTCGTCGGCGCGTCAAGCCACCGCTGATTGAGATCGATCTGACGGAAGGCAATAGTGTTTTCCAACCCGGCGATTTTCTGATGTGTGAGTACCGACTTCGTGGTATCGAAGGACTGGAAGTGACTGCGCTTGAGGCGTCTGTGATCTGGGTGACCGAAGGCAAGGGAAGTGAAGACATCGGCGTTCATTTCTTTCAGCGATTGACCAAGGACGCACTCGCCCCCAGTACGTTGGCGACGCCGAAAAGGCTGAGCACCGTGTTACCCAACAGCCCACTTTCCTATGCCGGAGAGATTGTCAAAGTACGTTGGGGTGTTCGGATTCGTATGTTCTACGGTGATGGAAAAGAAATCAGTCGAGACTTGGAGTTTCAGTTGGGAAATGCCGCTATCCCGGTGGTGGTCGCCCACGAAGAAGGTACGATTGATACCACCGAGGCGTGAAGACACACGTTGGACGTTACGTGACAGGACTTCCACAATGAATCGACATCGCAACTAACGACTGCTGCAAATGACTCCCCCTTCTCCTCCCAATCCGTTCTCGGCCGCAGCGGTGTCTGGTGGTCGATTGCCATTTATGTTCTCCGATTCTAGCGCCGAGCGCGAGCTGCTCGATACGCTTGATAGGCATCGGTGGGTCGGGCAAATTGTGGGACCTCATGGCTCGGGAAAAACAACGCTGACGCATCATTTATGGAAGGAAACGCAAACCCAATTTGGGTCGCTGGTACAGATCACGATTCGCAGCACCAAAGATATTCAGCGCAGGGTCTCTGGAAAGCGTGGCCGTCGTTTGTTTGTGGTCGACGGACTGGAGCGTCTCTCAATGATGAACCGTTGGCTGTTTTTGGGTGGTTTTGTTGGACCTGCTTTTGCCGGGCCTGCTTTTGGGCGTCGTCAGGAATCCGGACAAGCAGACGGATTAATTGCAACCGTCCATCGCCGGCTACCATGGTTGCCGACGGTTTTCGAAACAACTTTCGATGAAGTTCTGCTCAACCGCTTGGTCAAGGAACTGCTCGGTGCGTCATGGAATACCAAATGTTCGGATAATGACGGTGGTGTTTTTGTAGGACAGCAGTGGACGGAAATTTCCTGCGCTCTGTTGCAACGCTATGGGGGGAACGGCCGAGAGATACTGATGGAGCTGTATGATCTTTATGAAGCAAATTCGACTGAAAAACTGCGTTCAAAAAATCCCTTTCTCCTTTCCATTAGCGGCGTGTAAAACTAGACTATGCTAGGCGGCCATCGGTGCCGCGAATTGACACCTCGCGGCCCCATTTAGCTTGATAGGCATTGCCGCTTGAGAGGGCGTTTCCACCTCCTCCCACGCATTCTCCTTGGGCCACCCACCATTTACCTTATGCTCTTGAAGTTTTCTCGATTCCTTTTCAATGCTCACCGGTCGATCGCCGCGGTCTGTTTCCAGATCACAGCCACGCTGGTGGTTGTTTGCTTTGGTGCATTCTTGATGGTCTTGCCACTTTTGGTTTGCCCAAATCAGGCGTCTGCTCAGCGTCGGTTCTATCGGCCACCAACACGCTACGTGCCGCGATCGCAGGCCCCGCAATACCAATCGGTTCCACGTTACCAGTCGGTTCCACGTTACCAAATACAGCTGCAAAATCTTCGACCGGAGCAAGTACCAACGCCTGTTGTCCGTCCCACGCCGGCCGATAAAAATTCGCAAGAGAGCCAAGCCTCCAAAACAAAAACGCCGGCGGCGTCAACGCGCGATAGTGGATCCAGCAACAAGCCCCCAAGTCAATACATTCGCCCGGAGTACAAACCTGATTCGCTCTATCCACGCATTGCTGGAGATTATGAAAAACAGAAAGCGATCTTGATCTCAGTCTGTGAGTTACTTCCGACTCACGAGGACGTCTTAGTCCAATTGGTTAACGCCTGCCAAGGACACGTGACGGTGGGGATTCTGGTTAATGACCGCAAGCAATTGATCGATGCGACGCGCGTGTTGATGAAACAGAATCGCGCCTACGAGCACGTCAAGTTTTACAACGTGGATTTGGATACAATTTGGCTGCGTGATTTTGGGCCGAGAATAGGCGAACTTGAAAATGGCGAGGCTGTCTCATTTGATTTCCTTTACGAGGGTACGAGACCACGTGACGAGAAACTGCCTAAGACGTGGGCAAAGCTGACGCGCGAGCGTTACCACGCCGTTCCATGGACGATGCAGGGCGGAAATTTGCTGTTTAATGGGCGGGGGATAGCGCTCACGACCAACAGAATCTTCGAAGACAATCGTGTGCAGTTCAAAAATCTTCTTCCGGGGACCGACCCAGAGGTCGAAGCGCATGAAATGGTGATTCAAGAGTTTAAGAAGAACTGCAATTTGAAGGAAATCGTGATTCTTGAACCACTAAGGAACGAAGCGACGCGACATGTGGATATGTTTGCTGCCTTCGTTGCTCCCAATCACGTTGTCGTTGCTTCGTTGGATCGAAAGGTAGATCCGGTAAACGCTTCGGTGCTGGATCGTAACGTCAGGAAGTTAGAAAGTGTGATGGTCGACGGAAAGCCGTTGAAGGTGACGCGTATTCCAACGCCGGCGCGGCAAGGAAAGTATTGGAGTACTTTTACTAATGTGATTTTTGCCAACGATCTAGTGATTGTCCCCTCGTTCGATGACAATCCAAGAGACTATGTCGAAAGAGCGGTAGCGGTTTACAAATCAATTCTTCCCGATCACAAGATTAAAGTCGTCAACACAACGACCTTGAAAAAGTTAGAGGGGTCGGTCCATTGCATGAGCATTAACGTGCCTCAATTCGCGAAACTGCCGCCGAAGTATCTGTCGCTGCAAAAGGCCATGGCGTGGCTTAGGGAAGAGAAGCCTGCTGCTGAAAAGGTCAAACCAATCAATAATATCTTATCGACAACCTCCACCGACGTTACCAGATAATCGAAGGTCTAGCAGCAACACTGCGACTGACTCGGAGCGGAGCTAATCCAATGCAAGATTTTTCACCGGCGGTTCTGAAACGAATCTGCACCTTGACGGACGCCGAGCAGTGCATGCCAGGCGCTGTGGTCCAATCGCTTTGGAGTGGCTACGGGCGCATTCAGAAGATTGGGTTGAGTGTGGCTGACGGAACTCGCGCACGATCGGCAATCGTCAAATACGTTGATGCCGCTGGAGCAGGGAGGGACCATCCACGCGGTTGGAACGGTGGGGCGTCCCACATGCGAAAGATCAGATCTTACGAAGTGGAACGCAATTTCTATTCCACGTTTGCCAACCAATGTAGTGATCAATGTCGGGTGGCAGAATTGTTGGGGGCTGATTCGCACAGCCCGGCATCTGATTTGGACTGGTTAATGGTACTTGAGGATCTCGACCAACCTACGTCCGTTGACGAGGGCTTTCCGATTCGCAAGAACGGAGTCACGCAAAAAGAATTGCTGGCCTGTATAAATTGGTTGGCAAATTTTCATGCGACATTCATCAACATCGATCCGGCTGTGGTTGATGCTGAACTATGGCCGGTAGGCACGTATTGGCATCTCGCGACGCGACGCGACGAGTGGGACGTAATGGAGCCGGGGAAACTTAAAGATCTAGCTCAAGACATTGCCCAACGCCTGAGCGAATGCCAGTTTCAAACCCTCGTTCACGGCGATGCAAAATTGGCCAATTTTTGTTTTCCGACATCCGACGGAGCGGTAGCGGCGGTGGATTTTCAATACGTCGGACGAGGCTGCGGTATGAAGGATGTTGCCTATTTGATCAGTAGTTGCTTGAGTGATGCTGAGTGTGGACGCCAACAAGAATCGCTGCTGAACTCGTACTTCAGCATGTTGGAGGCGGCACTCAAAGCTCGGAAGGAAGTCTCGTTTGATTTTGACGCCCTAGAATCGGAGTGGCGTGAGCTATATCGGTTTGCGTGGGCCGATTTCTATCGCTTCCTCGCCGGTTGGAGTCCCGGGCATTGGAAAATGCACGGCTACAGCAATGAAATCACCAATGCCGTTATTCGCGAGTTGAGATAAGTTGATTTGAAATAAGTCGTCGTCGAACTGACAATATGTTTTCTCTGCTATTCAGGCACATAATTGCCGAGGGCAATAGCTCTTGCTGGCGATCGCAAAGAGTTGCGGGCTCCGACAGCGATCGCTTCATTTTGAAGTGATTCCAATTCTTCGGCGCTGGCTCCCATTCCGCTCATCGCGTTAATTTTTTCTAAATGCCCAAGTGAAAAGTTAGGGAAACTTGTGGTCAGAATGTCGGCGAATTGATTTGCCTTCTCATAGTCCCCCGCCGTGATCAAACCGCGCGTGAGATTCATCAGGATGCCGGGGTTGCCCGTCATATCGCCGTCAAGCGATTCGATAATCTCCAACGCTTTGTCAGTGTCGCCTTTGCGAAGCGCCGCTGTCGCATTAGCCAACGGTGATCCACCGGTTGCTTTCTGTGCCAACGAATAAACGATCACTTTCACCAAACTGAAAATACTCCAAAGCAACGCCCCGATGCCGATTAGGATCAGTATCGGGAAATAGCGATTTCCAAAATAGAGAGTGGCAAAGTTCAGCACGCCAATTCCGATTGCCATCGCGACAGCAACGACGAATCCCCAAAACGTCTGACTGACGCGGCAAGGGTGGCAGATGCGGGCCACGGTTATCGACCCTTGGTCTCCAGAGAGCTCACTCTTTTCCTGTGACACTAATTTTGTGTAGTAAAGGCAGCTATCGCAGATACCCCGGTCAGGCTCATCGGGTACGCCAATCACACGACTGCAGTTGTCGCAGAACAAATTGTCACCGGCCTCCAGAGGGGTAACATCCATTGCCGATTTGCAATCTGGGCATCGGATCACGACAGGGGGCTCGACGCCATCCATTTCATCTAAATACGCCAGCATGTAGGTCCGTTTGGTTTGCTGGATCAGGTCGGCTAAGCTAACGCCCTCAGGTAGTTTTTTCGGCTTAAAGGTTAGGCTGTAAAGGCTGGCCTTGGATTCAAAATCTGAAAACTCCTGCCCGGGATTCTTCTTTTCGAATTTTCGTTTCTTCGACCAGAGATCGTAACCGAAGCCATCGACGATCAGTACGAGAGCATTGTTGACGACCGCTGCGTCAAGCCACTTAGCGCGCGGTAGAGTTATGGAATCCTTTTTGGTCGATAGGGTGGCGCCGTCATCGTTGAGATTTACCTTTACAGCAATTTGAGACTCGCCAACGGTCAGCGTTGCATCGAAGTCGATGTTGCGGCCAGATTCTGCGGTGATGACAGGAACAATGTTTTCGTGCATTTTAGTACCTTTGTGTGTGGGAACCCCACCTAAGCCATCTAAGAACTCGAACCACTATCGTAGAAAGTTCTTTTGACCAATTCCAGCGTTTGGCCATTTTGTACAGGAATTTATTCCGTCCGGACCTGCGTCCCAATAAACGTCTACGAGAGGATGTCTTTCACCACTTTTCCATGCGCGTCAGTGACAGGGAAGTCGCGGCCTTGGAATCGGTATGTCAGACGTTCGTGTTCGAAGCCCAATGCCCTTCGTATTTGGCGCCTTGGTTGATCCAACTGCGGAACAGATCAGTGGTTGGGAAAGCTGAAGCGCGTTCAAGCCGCCATCGGCGCGGGATCATGGAGCCCTAATTGCCGCTTGCCGATGTTCCGGATTCACTGGACTGGGATCGCTGACTGGGCCGGCGCCGAAAACCGAGTATCGTAATATCGTAGACACGAAGTACCCGCATCCTTACACCAACAGTCAAGTATTCTTTCGTTGGTGATGTCAGTCTTCAGGCGGGAAGCTGGCCGGTTGGGGCGCTCATCATATCGGTATCGCAATGCGCGATATCGAAGCGGCAGGACAGAATAGCGCCCCTATCGCGCGGGTTACGAGATTGAGTAGAAGTGCCCGAACCGCAGACGCTACAATCCCAGCGAAATCTTCACTTTCAGCGGTACTTTCATTAGCTTCCGATCACTCCACGATTCGACGCCAACGATGATGGAGTCGATCTTTTTTGGAAGTCCGATGGTCTTACTGACTTCCATGCCGGCCCCCATGTCTAATGTCATCGTTCCCAAGTCATTGAAATCCAGTTCGTTACCATCACCGGAATAGAACTTGATTTCTTTGACACTTCCCACATCACCTTTGTATTTGATCTGAATCGAAAACGGATCGCTTCCCCATTCAGGTTTGCCGGCAGATTCGATTGAATATTTCAATCCGCCAACCTCGAACTTCTGACCTTTCGCCGCTTTGATCGTGTCTGACTTAGCTTGAGTCACCTTTGATCCCGAAGCCAAATGTACTTCGCCAACCAATTCAATACTGGTCGCGCCTTTTGAGGGGACGGATTCCGTCGTGATCTCGAATAAGGCGACTTTACCGTCCTTGCTGATCGCACTGTTGGAGAGAGAAAAAGCCTTTCCTGAGAACTTGGATTTCTTATCCAACAGCGATTTCCCTTTGTCGTCCAAGAGCGTAGTAACAGTGGAGTCCTCTTCGATCACCTCGATCAGACCGCCTGCCTTGTTTTGCATCATCAAAGCAATCGTCGTGCCCTTGCTCCAATTAAACGCTCGGAGCTCCGGCCCGTATTCGGTTTTCCCATAGCCGCCCCCGACCACACGCAAGCCAACAATTTTTCCGGGCAGTCGTTGAGCGATTGCTTGAGAATCGACAAACTGTGCCCCCAACATAGCCAGTGCGATCGGCAAGAAAAATCCCTTGAAAGAACTTTGACTCATTGTTAAGTCCACGTAAAACTAATTGAGATAGAATTTGTTTCAATGATAGCGGATTTCGGTTGTGCGTGCCATGACGCTCGGTTCACAGTAGAAACCGACAGATATATTCCCTACAGGTCGATCAACCGCTTTCGCCGCTTGTCAACTTCAAATCGGTCAAAGTTCTGTCATCATGGTTCTTAGACTGTTTAAATTTGAGTTGTCTTAAAGCAAAATAGACTTCTCACATTCATCTCCAAGCTCCTGAGGCCGTTTATGTTGACCAGATGTTTAATTGTCGTGTTCGTAGTTTTAGCGAACGGCTTTCTATCAGCACTTGTTGCCCAAGCTCAAGCCCCAGTTGCTGCCCCAGTGGCTGCTACAGATGCGGCCATTGACCGCATCGCACCGCATCCAGCAGTCGCTCCAGCAGTAGAAGCGATCGACGAGGTGGTCGAAGCGGGCCCCTATAAAGCTGATTGGAAATCGCTGGAGGGTTATGAGATTCCACAGTGGTATAAGGATGCCAAGTTTGGGATCTTTATTCACTGGGGCGCTTACAGCGTGCCTGCTTTCGGCAGCGAATGGTATCCGCGCCAAATGTATATCGATCGTGATCGGCGCGGCGATAACTTCTTCCAACATCATGTGGGCAAGTACGGTCCTCAAAAGGAATTTGGCTATAAGGATTTCATTCCGCTGTTCAAAGCCGAGAATTTTGATGCGGCGCGATGGGCGAAGCTGTTCAAGGATACGGGCGCACGCTACGTGATTCCGGTGGCCGAGCATCACGATGGTTTCCCGATGTACGAAAGTGACTACACGCGCTGGGACGCGACAGAAATGGGCCCTAAACGGGACATCGTCAAAGAGTTGGCAACGGCAGTGCGTGCCGAGGGGATGAAGTTTGGCGTCAGCAGCCACCGAGCTTTTAATTGGATGTTCTATTGTCGCAGCGCAGACTTCGACAACGTCGATCCACAATATGCTGACCTCTATGGAAGGTCGATGCCGTTCTTGTACGGCGACGAAGCGTGGAACTATCAGAAGTCGTTTCCACCGCAAGACGAGCAGTTCAAAGACGACTGGTTGGCTCGGTCTTGTGAGCTTGTGGATAAGTATCAGCCGGATGTGTTCTGGTTCGATTTTGGTATCGCGCCTAATCGAGAGTTGACCTACGACCAGAACCATTTCGCCGAACACCTGAAACGATTCTCCGCGTACTACTACAACCAATCAGAAAAGTGGGACAAAGGGATCGGGATCATCAACTACAAATGGAA
>CALKXO010000082.1 GCA_938003615.1 uncultured Pirellulaceae bacterium
GCCCGATAAAGCGTCATCCAACAAAGGTATTCTCAGCAAAGTAATCCCAAACCAAGAGCACCAAGAGCTTAAAGCCGCCTGAACGCGATCCGGCGGTACGGGACGCTATGCGCCAACGGGATCACAGCTTGGACGCCTACGATGGAGCATCCTACGCAGACAAACAGCAACATCGCCAAAGCACAGTCAAGGACGTTCTTAACGGCGACGTTGATGCTGTTCTTGGAGCGCACCAGTCCGCTTTCGAGTAAGCAGAATCCGGCTTGCATCAGAAAAACGACGGCGGCGCAGCCAAGCACAAAGCCAATATCTAGATGTTCGATTGAGTAAGTAGGCATAGTTAATAGTGGGGCGTCGAGTTCACAGACTCGTCAGAATCGCGAGGTTTTAGCTAACTATGCCACTCGGCTAGGTTCATCCAACCGGAAAGGAGGACGAAAGTGAAATTTCTAAACTTCTACAAAGGACGGCCCCTAACCCCGGTTACAACAGGAAAAAAATGTTTCTGTTAAAATCGTTCCTCGTTCTTTTTTCCAAACGGCATTTTTTCCGGTTGCAGACCGGGCACGGTTTTCGACAATCTGGCGGCTGGTAGCTGTCGCAATTAACTGCACCCCGAACCCCTGCTTGGACTTCATGACTTCCCAAAAAATCAAACGAGCTCTCATCAGTGTCAGCGATAAATCTGGCGTCGTCGATTTCGCCAAAGGTCTAACCGAAGCTGGTGTTGAGATTTATTCTACCGGCGGTACCAGTCGACACCTGACCGAAGCGGGAATCGCCGTAAAAGATGTGGCTGACTACACCGGGTTTCCGGAAATGATGGACGGACGTGTAAAAACGCTGCACCCCAAAATTTTCGCCGGAATCCTTTGCCGACACGACTTGCCATCGGATATGGAATCATTGGAGAAGCACGACATTTGCTCGTTTGAATTGGTTGTCGTGAACCTGTACCCGTTCGCCGAAACAATCGCTAAACCGGGTATCGCAGAATCCGATGCGATCGAACAAATTGACATTGGTGGTCCAAGCTTGGTCCGGGCGGCTGCCAAGAACAATAAATTTACCACCGTCGTCACGGCCTCCGATCAGTATGAGGCTGTCTTGGCAGAGATCAAGGCCGACGGCTCGACATCGCAGCAACTGCGCCGCGACTTGATGGCTGCCGCGTTTGATCACACGGCCAAATACGACCAAACGATCTCGGGCTACTTCGCCAGTGGAGGTGCTGACACGGCCGACTCATTCCCGCCAACGATCGATCTGTCGCTGACACAATCTGCGTTGCTGCGGTATGGTGAAAACAGCCATCAAAAGGCTGCACTGTACTCGTCCGTGTCCAACGGTGACGCGAACTTGATCAACTCAGTGCAGCTAAACGGAAAACAACTGTCCTACAACAATCTGTTGGATCTGGACGCGGCGCTGAGCATGGTGCGCGGTTTGCCTGACCCGGCTTGCGCGGTGCTCAAGCACAACAATCCCTGCGGCGCGGCAACGGCCGACGCGCTGGTGGACGCTTGTCGCAAAGGATTTGCCGGGGATCCGGTAAGTGCTTTTGGCAGCGTGATTGGCATCAACCGCGAAGTTGACGTGGCAACAGCAGACTTTTTGGCCGGTGGCGATTTCTTCGTGGAGGCAATCGTCGCGCCGTCTTTCGCGGAAGAGGCTCTAGAGATTCTTAAGACGAAGCCAAAATGGAAAAAAAACGTTCGTCTGTTGGCCGCCGGTGAACTTTCGTCTTGCCAAAAGGTCTGGGAGTACCGGAATTTGTTGGGCGGCATGTTGGTGCAAGAAGCCGACAACCAACCGGATGACCACTCGGCGTGGAAAGTCGTCACCGAGGCCCAGCCTGATGACGCCATGATGAAGGAACTGCAGTTTGGCTGGCACATGGTTCGTTTTGTGAAATCTAACGCGATTGCGTTGTCTAAAGATCAATCACTCGTGGGGGTCGGTGCGGGTCAAATGAGCCGCGTCGATTCAGTCGAGATTTCAATTCGTAAGGCGGGCACCGAGCGTGCGAAAGGATCAGTGCTTTCGTCGGACGCATTCTTTCCATTTGGCGATAGCATTCCAATTGCCGCTGCGGCAGGTGTCAAAGCCATTATCCAACCCGGTGGCAGCGTTCGTGATCAAGAAGTCATCGACGCTTGCAACGAACATGGCATCCCAATGGTGTTCGCTGGCAACCGTCACTTCCGTCATTAGAACGACAGGCTACCGCACCGTTGGTGGATCTGAATTCCGTTGACACGGAATCCAAGCGACCCACCCTACCTCGAATCATCAATGTTCAATGTAGGGTGGTGTCAAGCGACATCGTCGCGCTGCCCCACCAACTACCGTTCGCCCCTTCTCTTTGGAGTCTCCGACCTTATGAAGCGTAGTGTTGCGATTTTGGGACCGACGCCAGCGTTCATTCGCTGGGCAATCGAACATCCTTGCGAGCTGCGCGATATCGAGGTCGAGAACTTGGCCGATGGCACGTTTCGACAATTGCGGGCGGTGCGCGAACTGTCGGTCGGCATCGAACAAGAACGAGTGATCGATGGCTTTTGTTTGGCAGCCGACACTGCAAAAGCAGCCAGAGCAAACACGATTGCTGCAAGTGAAGTGTTGGCGTTTCCGGTCGATGAAGTTGTCGATCTGTTTGGGGACGCCGCATCGATTTCCGCTTTGTGCCATCGATGTCCGGCTAACGGTGCATTGCCCAAAACGCCCATCAGCGGTGATCAAACACACTGGGCCGGTTGCTTCGGCTGGTTGGTAACCGATCTGAACTACTCATTTGATCCTGCGGTCGAAATGGACTCGATTAAGCATTCGTCGCTGATCGAACGCGTTAATCAAATCTGTAAGAGAACAACGCTCTTTCGCGTTACTGCTTCCTCACGCAACGTACCGACCAAGGCCCAGCCGTTCTACACGTTTTGGCAATCCCAGTGGGTGGATAGTGACTTGCTAAAGTTACTGGCTGAGGTGTTTGGCGAGGCCGCCGGGGAGTTAGACAAACATTGCGAGTTGGGCCGATTTGCTGCGGCGTGTCAGCGCGCAGTCGAGCATCAGTTGCGGCTGTTTGTTGAACTGGTGCCGCGCGGGGTATCCGACGGTGTTCACTGGCGACGCAATGCAGCATGCTCTCGATGTGGGTACGACGTGATGCCGACCGAAGAGAGAGTCCATCTTTGTCCCGGTTGTGGGACGGACGCACCCATGGGCCATTTTCGAAAATCGAGAGTCCTTGGGCGACGGCCGTTTCTTCATCTGGAGAAGATCATTTCTACCGCCGCAACGGAGGATCTGCTGACACGCTACCGAAACGGCCACAAGTAGCCGGGCGTAGTTACAGCTCATGTTCCGGTTATGCGTCTGGGAACACCAATGCCAACCGTTTGGCTTGTGCGCTGCGCACACAAACCCACTGTTAATGAAGCCCCAAACGTCCGATGGTTAGGGGCAAGCGACCACAATGATGCTGGTTGGCCTTGCATTCACCGAGCTAAATTCAATGGACGAATTTCTCAAAGCTCGGTGGATTTTGTTTTCAAGGAGGAAACATGTTTCGTTCTATCAAAGTTAGCGTCACCCTTGGCGCGGCTGTTCTGATTGCACTACCTGGCTGTTGCTTGCCAAATTTGCTCTGCAATCACTCATCCCCTAGTGAAGAGGTAATCAGTAGCGGTTATTCGAATCAATATGTTGGCGACTATTCAGCTACATCGGCTGACTGTGGCTGTCAGTGTAGCGCTGTTGATAGCTCGATGAGTAGTGTGGTTACCCCTAGCCCAGCCGAGACTTTTGGAGCCATCGTTGAAGGTAACAATAAAAAGGTCTTGGATGTTGTGCAACCGTCGGCGGAACTAAAAAAGCCAACCGAGATTGACCTACCCGGTAATTTCTTGCCGTAGTTCGGGGTTGGGTTTTGTCCAACCAGTGAACAGTTTTCTTCCTCGCGGAATCAGCTTTATAGATTCTGCTTGAACCACAGGTTCAGCCAACATGGGTTAGGCTGAACCACGATAAGCCGCCAGTGCCCGTTCAGCGCCACTCCATGCTGCACCGGACTGGCGGCTTTTTTCGACACGCTTAATGCGCTGCGTCCCTCGTTCTGTTTTGACAAGGCAAAGCAGTTATTCAAGCCTCGCAATTTGTAGCGGAGTGCGCGAGCCGCCCGGAGCGTGCAGTCCCCGATGGTTTGCGCTGTCGGGCTAAAACGCAAGTCGCTCAACTTGGCAAAGTGAACGTGGTTGGGAGGCAAGCTGCTTCACCGATTGCCTAGCCATAGACATCGCTGACTTTTGAAATTAGGTCACTCACGTCGAACAAATCCATCGTCGTTTGTTTCGGATACAGCTTGTGAAGCTTCTTGGGGACAACGAGTTGAACATTAGATGCAGCCATCTCATCAAGTTGGTTAGAAGAAATACCTTGCTGAACCGTAATCAAATGTTTTCTAGGAATGCGTTTGCCTTCATTCAAAACCTGACGCCAACGATCCTTGCACGTTGTCTTAATTCCAACCACAAATATCTTTTCTTTCGGGAAGTTTTGGTTGTGATAAGCTTCTGCATTTGGAATCAGCAGGTCAGGATTTCCATCCACGTCTGCTGGTCGCATCTCGAATGGGATGTTGGTGCTGGAAAAAATTCTCTCTATGTGGTTCTCCAATGACCGTCCAGCTCTGCTCTTTCTTCTGTTCATAATTGAGCTTGCTGTTTTTAGGAAAGTATCAACATCCGGAAACATGCGATGAATCAAAGGCTCACAGATCTTGCGCTCAGCCAACCGGAAGAGCTCGTATTCTTCTCTGACAACTTTGAGCAACTGGTCATCGGGCGGCTTACGTTCGAAGTTTTTGACACATTCAATCAGTGAGTCCCAAACGTAAGCGGAGAAGATTTTTCCAGTCGGAAATTCAGATATTTCCGCTGCAAACTTTCGAAAAAGTCTCAGTAGACAGTCTTCATCCGATTCTATTGAAGGATTGCTTCCGTCGTAGACGCCCCACACGTCAACGACTTCCGTACCCAAAGATGTTTGTACGTACTCAATATCTTCGTCTGTGTCGAATACATAAGCTAGAAACGTATCGATGCTCGTTGGAATCAAAACGAAGAGTGCTCCAACCAAGTCTGGTGTGAGGAATGGAAAGTCCTTTCCAAATCGAGTCAATCGGTATTCGCTCTTGGCTGCTCCATACCAAGTCACCATCGACTCAGTTTTTCGCCCATCTTCCCATGTGATCTCAACAGGATGCTTCTTGTTCTCGCCACGTATTGGTGGATGGATCGTGAACAATTGATGAACCCGAGAAGGTAAGTAGAACCCTGTCTGATGTCCACCTGTCGCGTTGGAGTCGTTGGCGGAAATGAACTTCAACAACGCTTTATCATTCTCGATGCAATCAGAGACTGCTCGTTCCGCCAGTGGACTTACCATGAGTTATCTCGTTGACTTGAAGAGGCACCCGTTACGCTTGGTCAGTTTGTTGGCAAACACTTTGACGACCGCTCGTCCTACAGCTTCTGAGACTGGCGGAACAACAGCGTTGCCAAACTGCTTGTAAGCTTGTGTATCAGACACCACGATTTTCAATTCATCTGGAAAACCCATCAGCCGGGCTGCTTCACGTGGCGACAGCCGACGTGGATTTTTTTTGCTGCTTCCACTTGGTATCAAAACCTCGGATCCATCTTTATAGTATCTGGCACTCAAAGTACGACTTGCTCCATCGAGGTCAGTCATTCCAAAGCCGAATCCATTCCCTTTTTTGCGGTGTCCCTCTGCATACCGTTGAAGGTAGTCCCAAAGATGGTCGGTCAACGTGTATTTTGGGTCGGGTGAGTCCTCTAGGATGTCGCGAAACTTCGGCTGTGGCCCCGGTGGTGGTTCTGGAAAGGTAAATCCAGACTTTCCTTTGAAGACTTTCTTGTCAAAACCGACAATGAAAACACGTTTTCGCTTCTGAGGAACGTAGTCAGCTGAGTTGATTACCTGAAAGTGAATCTCGTAATTCAATCTGTCCAACGTTTCTTGGATCACACCCCAAGTCTTCCCTTTGTCGTGTGACATAAGGTTCTTTACATTCTCAAGAATGATAACAGGCGGACGTTTGATCTCAATGATAGTCGCCAGATGGAAAAACAAAGTGCCTTGTGTCTTGTCTAGGAATCCGTGCTTCCTACCCAAGCTGTTCTTCTTTGAGACGCCAGCGATTGAAAATGGTTGGCAAGGGAAGCCTGCAGCCAAGACGTCGTGGTCAGGCATATTCGAAAGATCTAGTTCGCGAATGTCGCCTTCTGGAGTCTCACCAAACCAAGCAGCGTACGTCTTCTGAGCGTGTGAGTCGTACTCGCACGAGAAGATACATTCCCCGCCGACGGCTTCTAGCCCCAACCGGAAGCCTCCAATCCCCGCAAAGAGGTCACAGAATGTAAATGGAACCCCCGAGCTGACAGTTGGACGACGATCCGGAAAGTCATCAAATAGAGTAAGTTGTTTACCCTCTTTCGCGCTCTCAAGAACATCCAGCAAGAAAGAGTTGGCAGATACTTTCGCGGAATGGCTTTCGTTCTCAATCCATTCTTTAAGAGGTTTGGGGATTTTTCGTATCAGTATTTCAGCCATGATTCCATTCCTAGGTCAACACGGTAGCAATGATATCATCATTGCCCAGTGAATCAATCCTAGTCCTTCCCTCTGACACCTTTGGTCACAGCCCCTCGACAAACATTGAATCCCCGCGCCTTGGATCGGTCTCAGACAAGAATCTATTCCCGCTTACCATCCCTTTTCAACAAAACCTGTCCGGAATGCGTTGGCCATAAAAAGTTCATTTTCTCCCCGAATGAAAATAAGGATTGGGACGTAGTCCATGGGAAAGGGACTTCCAAAAACTGGCCGAGTCTAACGGCCTGCATCATACTCAATCCGGAGGATCTCGGCTTTGATTTCGTCCCGCATTTTGCGGTGTTGTTCGAGTCGGCGAGATACTATAAGGACGGAAGTGAGATCTTGATTCGGCGCGGCCCACGCAGCAATCCGCGGCGACTGACCCCGCGCGAGTGCGCTCGGCTCATGGGCTTTCCTGACACATGGCGGATCCCTGTCTCCGATACCCAGGCTTATCGGCAATTCGGCAACAGCGTGGTTGTCCCCGTGGTTCAAGCGGTTGCCCAAACGCTGAAGCCACATCTGATGAAGTTGCTGAAGTAGAGGCTGGACGGTCCCCCCGTCATCGGTCACGGTCACGCTGGGGACCAGTGGGCCACTTTTTAAAGGTCCGTTTTCACGATGGGCGAGCTGCGGCCTCTGGAAGTTGCCTTCCGGCACTTTCGTACCACTAAAACTCTGTAATGTGGCTCCAAGGTTGTAAGTCGCGGATTGAAAATTTACCCTGCCATTTTGTAGTGAGTGAAGCTTGGCAGGCTGTTCGGGCGGTTCTTCCAAAACTCCTCCATCTGCCGGGTTTCCGAAATCGCGTCGGCCCGAAGCTGCAAGATCGGGGCAGCATTGATCGACCAAAATT
>CALKXO010000083.1 GCA_938003615.1 uncultured Pirellulaceae bacterium
CAATAAAACTCCGCATTCCGAAATCCCCCTTCTGCATTGACTAACTCATTTCCATCTCATCACCGGGTGCCGGAACGATGGCGGGGCCCAATTTGTGCTTGTGCAACAATTGTTGAAACTCCGTCGCGCTGTCCAATTCGCAATGCACCAAAGCAATTTTCTTGACGTCGCCTTTTTCAGTTGTCTCGCGCGCCCAGTCCAGCAAGTTTTTCTGGTCGGCATGACCACTGCTTCCCTGCAGATGACTTACTTTTGCGTTCACTTCGTATTCTTCGCCGTAGATTTTGACTTTATCCAAAGACCCGTCCATCAAGATCCGGCCCAACGTGTGCGGCGCTTGATAGCCAGCAAACAAAATCCGCGTCGTGGGATTTTCGATATTGTTTTTCAGATGGTGCAATATGCGCCCACCTTCACACATCCCCGACGCACTGATAATCACGCAAGATTCCTTGGATTGGTTAAGCGCTTTTGACTCCTCAACCTTACGTATGTATTTCAATCCCTTAAAGTGCAAAGGATCTCCGTCTTCTTCATACAACACGGCATTCACCATCGCGTCATCGTAGCACTCAGGGTGACCACGAAAGACATCCGTCGCGTTAACTGCCAGCGGACTGTCCACGAAAACCTTGATCGGTGGCAGTTCGTCTTTTTCCGCCAGCTGATTCAGGCGATAGACGATTTCCTGCGTGCGTCCGACCGAGAATGCAGGGATAATCAGTTTGCCACCATCGTTCCAAGTCTCATGGATGATCTCTTTGAGCATCTCACGTGCGTCGCCAGATTTGGATTGCTTCGCATGCTCACGATCACCATAGGTAGCCTCCATGATCACGTAGTCGGCCCCTTCGACGATTTGCGGATCTCGCAAAATTGGCATATCGGATCGCCCAATGTCTCCGCTGAAAACCAACCGAGTTGGTTTCGCCGTCTGGTCCGTTTCCGAATCCAGATTGATTTCAACGGTAGCAGCGCCCAGCATATGGCCGGCGAAATGAAATTGGCAGCTCACACCTTCAAACAGCGTAAACGGATGGTCGTACTCAACAGTGCGAAACTCACGCAACGTCGCCGCCGCTTCCTCGGGGCCGTAGAGCGCTTCAAACGGTTTCTGTTTCTTCCGTTTGCGTTTCTTGTTGACGTATTTGACATCGTTAACTTGAATCTTCGCGCTGTCCATCAGCATGAATGCAGCCAAATCGCGTGATGCAGACGTGGCGTAGATCGGCCCACGAAAACCCGAACGGTATAGAGAGGGAAGATTGCCGCTATGATCGATATGAGCGTGCGAGAGAACGACAGCGTCGATGCTGCTACCGTCAAACGGCAACTCTCTGTTCTTCTTGAAAGCTTCTTTGCGGCGTCCCTGATACAAACCGCAATCGAGCAGAATTCGTTTGCCGTTGTGTTGAATCAAGTGCATCGAACCGGTCACGGTTTGCGCGGCACCCCAGAATTGAACTTTCATGGTGTTCTCAAGGAAGGAATGATTAGAGCGACTGTCAGCGTGGAAGCCGGATTTACCGAATTCAACCGGCCCAATGATGACCGAAACAAAAGCGGCTTGCAACCGCGGTCGATCGTGTTTTGGGGTTCTCGGCGGGCTCCGAGAGCATGTCGACCTTGCAAGCGTGCTGATCGTGCTCGCAACTTTCGCTTGGCCAAATGCCCCACTCCCTTCCTCTTCACCAGCCCAATCGGGCGATGTCCTTCAAGTTTATTCTCGGTAGAATAGCCCTCACGTCTATTTCGAAAACCGAAACCATTGCGGAACCAATCCATGCCTGCTCCAACCTTTCATTTCAAAATCGTTGTGCTTGCCGTTTTCACATGCATGCTGCTCTCACTTCCGACCGCCGGAGAAATCGTGACCAAGACCGTCGAGTATCAAGACGGCGATACAGTTCTTGAGGGTTTTGTGGCTTGGGATTCGGAACACCAGTCAGAACACGGTTCGGCACCTGGCGTATTGATCGTGCATCAGTGGATGGGCCTAACAGACTACGAAAAAGGACGTTGTCGACAACTGGCGGAACTTGGCTACGTTGCGTTCGCCTTGGACATTTATGGCAAAGGCAACCGTCCCGCCAATACGGGCGAGGCAGCGAAGCAGGCCGGCGGGTTCAAAAACGACCGAACGCTCTACCGCCGCCGCTTGAACCTCGGTCTTGAGCAACTGCAGAAAGTCGCTTCGGTAGACAAACAACGAACGGCGGCGATTGGATATTGCTTTGGCGGCACAGGCGTTTTAGAACTCGCACGCAGCGGTGCGAGCATCAACGGCGTTGTCAGTTTCCACGGCGGTCTCGACTCTCCAACTCCCGCAGACGGCGCGAACATTAAAGCAAAAGTTTTGATTTGCCACGGGGCTGACGATCCCTACGTGCCAACGAAAGAGATTGACGCAATGAAGCAGGAGTTCAATAGCGCTAAAGTCGATTGGCAGATGATCTACTACGCCGACGCCGTTCACTCGTTCACTCAACCCTTGGCCGGCACAGATAAGTCGCGGGGGGCGGCCTACAACGAGACAGCCGACAAACGATCATGGACTGCGATGCGATCGTTCTTCGAGGAGTTATTCGGCCAATAGCGGCGCAATCCGAACGACATTACGAAGGAATTCTCGCTACCGATCGCAATGAAGCAACACAGCTTGCGATCTACTGCGTTAAGTGCCAGAAAACGGACTTGGGCAACGGCGTGAACTTGCCAACCTTTATCCCAGTGGCTCGCAGTGCGTCTCCCGCCCAGCAATTGCAAGTTTGAAATAAATAATAACTACCGACCGCAGGATAGAAATTATCTCGGTCGTGGTAACTGGCTCCCTCAATTGGAGTTGGTTTCGGATTCGAACCGCCGATCCCACCGCTTTCTTCAAACGAGCCCTGCACAAAATCCACCATTCGCAAATATTGCTCCTTAGAGATTTTGGTTTTCATCATCGACGAAGAAATCACTGGCCTCAGATGGATCATCTCAACATGCATTACTGACTCGCTGGGCGTCAGTAGAGCATTTGCTGCGGTCGACAACTCTAGATCGCTCCAAGTCGGCGTCTCTAGGTAGAACTCACGCGCGCCCCAACCAATGCTGACATGCGTAAAATCCGTGCGACTAGATCCGAAAGAGTTCAACGGAAAATTCTCCCGCCAGTCTTTTTGTTCGTTGACCAACGGCAGAATGATATCCGAGTGAATGTCGCCCGAGTAGATGTAGATCTCGATCCCGTTTGGTTCGGGCACGAAGTCCAAATTCACGGGAAGCCACGCGCCAATCATCGCCACCACAAGATACGCTAGAATGGGCAACACAATGATGGCCAGCGGCCACTTCAACAGCCACCAACACTTACCAACGAGACCCCGTTTTTTTTTCTCCTTGCCAAACGCCGCATCGTTCTCATCGGATGCATCTGTCGGCACGCCATCAAACGGAACCGGAGCCTGGGAGTTTGGATCAACCTCCATGTTTTCTCCGATCCCATTCTAGGAGTGATCAACAATTAGGACTTAACACGCTCGGAGTATTCTCCGGTACGCGTATCGACACGGATCACATCACCAATATTGACAAAGATCGGCGTGAAGAACTCGCCTCCCGTTTCTACTTTGACGGGTTTCTTGACATTGGTTGCCGTATCGCCTTTGGCTGCAGGTTCGCAATACTCGACCACGAGATCGACGTGGTTGGGAGGTGTCATCAGAATCGGATTGCCATTAAAGAAAGTAATCTGGCAATCGGAATTGTCCTTGAGGTACTTCCAATCGTCACCAATTTGCTCGGCCGTCATTTCGTACTGCTCGTAGTTCTCGCTATTCATGAACACAAACTTGTCCCCCTGCCGGTAGAGGTACTGCATGTTCGTTTCCATGATATCGGCTTCATCGAGCGTATCGTTTTGCTTGTAGGTGCGGTCAAGCGTGGTCTGACGGAGCAGATTCTTCAGCTTGCAAATATAGAGGGCGCTACCTTTGCCGGGCTTTTTGAACTCAAAATGAGTCATGATGTATGGCTCGCCGTCAATTGAAACTTTCAGCCCTTTACGAAAATCGCCTGGTTTATATGCCACGGGTGCTTCCTGTCATGTCTCTTTGAAACTGTTTGAAATATTAACGTTACGGTATAAAGTTCCTTAGTGGAACTAGACACTGGTGGAACCAACCACTCAAGGCCGCCGTCACTCAACACGTTATTCTGAATCGATGCAAATTCTAACCAATCCGTCGGATTCTGTCTCCGCTGAAAAAGAATCGTGGCAACAGACCATGAGGACAGCCATCCGTGACGTAAAAACCCTGCGAAAGCAGCTAAATTTGCCTCAGGATCCAAGCAGCGCGGGCGCTGCCGCATCCTTTGGCCTGTTCGCGCCGCAGCCATTTGTGGACCGAATCAAGCCCGGTGACGTATCCGACCCGTTACTTCTGCAGCTCTTGCCAACCGCCGCCGAGGACCAGTCACCCACTCACTTTTCAGTTGATCCCCTTGCCGAATCTGACGCGCGCCTGACCACTGGCGTACTAAAAAAATACTCTGGCCGCGCTCTTATGATCGTAACGGGGGCTTGTGCCATCCATTGCCGCTATTGTTTTCGCCGTCATTTCCCTTACTCAAATAATTCGGCGGGCGGTAACGATCTGGAAGGCGCTTTGGCTACCATCGCAGCCGATCCATCGATTGAGGAAGTGATTCTCAGCGGCGGAGATCCGCTGACGGTCGTCGATCAAAAGCTATCAACTCTGTTGGCAAGTTTGGAGGCCATTCCGCATTTGCGTCGGGTGCGCATTCACACGCGTCTGCCGATCATGATTCCGGCACGCGTTAATGAGGCGCTTGTCGATATGCTCAGGCAGTCCTCGATGGAAAAAGTGGTTGTCATTCATGCCAACCACGCCAATGAGTTCGACGCCAATGTGACCGATGCGCTGGGTAGACTTCGATCGACCGGCGCAACTTTGCTCAATCAAACGGTCTTACTTAAAGGCATCAACGATGACTCGCAAACTTTGATCGAGCTAAGCAAGCGTCTGTTATCCGTCGGAGTCATGCCGTACTACCTGCATCAGTTGGACCAAGTCATTGGCGCGGCCCATTTCGAAGTGCCGATTGAAACGGGTAAGCGTCTGATCACAGAGATGCGAGCCGCGCTGCCCGGATTTGCCGTCCCGCGCTACGTCAGAGAAACCGCCGGCGAACCCAACAAAACAGTACTCGCGTAGCTTCTTTGAGGCTTTATTGAGATTACAGTTGTTGGCTGCGACTGCGGTTACGCAAACAGCGCGTCCAACTCGGCATCGGTGAGGTCACCATCAAGATGGAATACAATCACATCTAACTCTGCTGTATAGCGACAATTAGAATTCCCTGCCCGCGACAATTAGAACTTCCGCCCTGCTGTCATTTGCTAGCAGTTTGAGTGAGTCAATTTCGAATTGAGCGACAATTAGAATTCCCATGTCTCGGGAATTCGATTC
>CALKXO010000084.1 GCA_938003615.1 uncultured Pirellulaceae bacterium
CGACGTAACGGCCATTGCCAAAGAATTGGGGTTGGATCCTGCCTTGATCGTTAATGCCGACAACGCAGGTTAGCCGCAACTCCGTCAAACACGATCTTTAAGCGCACTTGTGTAGATCAACGCATGCCACGTTGATTGAAATGGCTGGCGGTGATGCAACGCGTTCGTTGGGCCATGATAACCGTGGTGTCACGATCAACAGCTACCTTGACCCTCGTTTCCAAGCCGATAAGTCATGGGAGTTTTTACCCGACTTGGAAGATCCAGAAGCGGATGAGTAAGTGGGTATGATTGCCCCGTGCCGATGGTGCGGGGTTTTTTTTAGCTTTCAACACGCCCAGATACCAACAGGTGTAGGGTACACCCGCTAGGGGCGTTTTTGAGTGTTTTGCAGTGCTTTTAAAGAATGCCAAAAACACGATTGAGACTGCAAAAACCATTGTTTCCCGGAAACCGCAAAGACCCTGAAAAGCATTATGAGTCCCCTGCTCTAACCAACTGAGCTACTGGCCCGCTCGACTTTTTGGTCGAGTCGGCATTCTAACCAAAAGTTTACCCCAAAGAAATAGTTGACTCGAAAAGAGTCGACTCAATATGGCTGGGATTTTTCTGACGAAATAAAGCCACCCAAAGCCATCCGTAGAACTCAGAACTTAACCGGAGCACGCGGCACCGTAACTCACTCATGCGTCGAGCTAGGGAATCGACCGCTCGCATCGACCGCTCGCGGAAGAGATTGGAAAGCCTCTCCATCGCCATCCAAGGTTTGAGTGGCTTCGGCTACAGACTGTTTGCACTCCGCCAATCTAAAAACTCTCGTTGCGTTCCAACAATTTCAGCTGCTTGGGACGACCAATGGATTCGGTCAACGACTCCCACTGCTGACTGATCTCGGAGAGTGACTCCTGAGCCGAGAGATTCTCCTGCAAGCATTGGCGGATGCCCCGATCCAACAACTCCAGATACTCGCCAGATCGCGCAATCTTTGGAAAGGTCATGATCAAAGCCTGTTCATGACTTTCCCGTAACACCCCCGACCACGATGCGCGAAACTCAGAACAGGACTCAGGGTCTCCCCAGTCTTCGATCTTGGCCAAATGTGTCGCTCGAAACGGTCCCGAACGGTTTTCCTGACCGAACAAAATCTCTCCAATCGCGGGCTCCGTCAGCCAAGCAATGAACTGCTCGGCCGCTTGCTTGCGGCCGCGCGAGCGCGCGTTGCTGACCAGCACCCCCGGCATATTATGAAAGTTGACCGTGACGCTTTGCCCCGATTCGCGTCTGACCCATTGACTGTCGTTGCTATCATAAAAATCAGCCGTGCCGGGAACCTGTGCGACTCGCAATTGGTCTAGTACTTTTTGCAAAGCGGCTCCGTCGGATTGATTTGATTGATTGCCGTCGGTGGTTTCTTCATCGGCATCATTGGCCTCGATCGGTTGCGGCCACGTGAGGCCAATCGCCGCATCGCCGTTTCTTAACGCTTGGTAGACCGAAGCGGGATCCATCTTCAGAGATTGCGGATTGGCTGCCGCGATTTTTTTCAATTCATCCAGCGCTCGCACAAAACCTGCTGACTCCAGCATCGGTTTCATCGTGTTACGATCGAACATCACCGACAGGCGACCGAACTGCCGAACGTAGGGACTGCATATTGCCAGAAACGATTGAGCGGCCCAACCTTCGGCCAACGGAAGTGCAACCGCCTGAGCCACATTGCCCTCCGCCTGAGGTTTGGAAAGAGACATTTGGGTTTTGATTAACTGTTCCCACGTTGTAGGAACCGTCTGACCGGCGGCCTTCAACCAATCGGCGCGATAGATCTGAACGAACATAGGACCGCCACATGGCGCGGCGAACGGTTTGCCATCGAAACGAATCCCCGTTTTGCGGTAGTGTTTCAACAGTGAGAATTTAGTGAACGCATCGCTATCGTAAAAATCCTTCCCCAGAGGATCAATCCGCTTGTTGTCGATCAGCTCGACCATCATATCGGCGGGGTAAACCAACACATTGATGTCGGAGGTCACTTTCATGCCTGACTCGATAAATTTGGCTCGGCCAATCTTCGTGACGGTCAGTGGCATTTCGTGCCGCGCAGCCCACTGGCGCTCCATAGAGACGGCCAGTGAATCGAGCCCAATCAATAGCACGTTACAGGGACGCATGCGTACTGCGGTTTGTTCGACCGTTTCAACCTCCAAACGCTGGACTGTTTTCTTCTCACATCCAATCGAGAGCAAGGATACCGCCATGGTCAGCCAGAGAAGCGTCGCTGGATTTTGATATAACGATTTCATATCTTTCATTCTACGGACAAAGACATCGAGAGTTTTTGAAAATGAGATCTACCGCCGAGGGAATTTACGAAAAAAGGCCGACGTCTGTTTGACGTCGACCTTCTTTGAAGTTGCGGGAGCCGGATTTGAACCGACGACCTCGAGGTTATGAGCCTCGCGAGCTACCGGGCTGCTCCATCCCGCACCGAAATAGTAGCGGAACTGCCCCGTGGCTCAAGGCCTGTTTCAAATATTTTCGTGAAAATGTGATTGTTGGCTGGCCATCGGCCGCCAACGCATCACCATCACCGATCAAGCAAAGTTGGCATCTCTTAGAACCTATCCCGTATCCTCGTCGTAGATTGCGCACTCCTGTCCGCCACGAGGTTTCCGGATAGGTACCTACTTATTGATGTTTTTTTTCCTTTTCTTCCTGGGCTTTGTCTTTGGCTTCCAATCAATCACGCCTTCGTTGTTCCCCGGCTTGTTGATTTTGTACCGGCCGTTCTCATCGGGCTTGATTGGTGCTTCCCCGTTGAGATCCAGCATATCGACCAAATCGCCGGCCAAGGAAACATTGGAATTGATCGCATCATCCCATAGAAGTTCCTTGCCCGTGTAGGTCGCTAACCGACCCAAAATAGCCGTCATCGTACTGTGAGCACCGTATTCGGCCTCGTTTGGCAGGATTCCCTGCGCCAGATCGGCGAACAGGTCGTGGTGTTCTTGCTGGTGTCCGCCACGCTGGCCGGGGCCTTCACCCGATTTGAAAATTTCTTTGCCGTCGGGGGAGAAAATTCGTCCGGCAGAGATATCAGCGGAGCCCTTGGTCCCGACAACATGTTCTGAGACAAGATTAAAACAGCCCGGCATGTGACGGCACTGGCTGAACATTTTGTGCCCGTTGGCATACGTGTATTCGACCGCGTGGTGATCGTAGATCTCGCCGTTGTCGATGCCAGTCCGCACCAAACGGCCCCCCATACCAGCCGCCTTTTGCGGATGACCATCCATCAACCAGTTGATCACGTCCACGTTATGAATGTGTTGTTCAACGATATGGTCGCCGCAGAGCCAGTTAAAGTAATACCAGTTTCGCATCTGATAGTCCAATTCCGACTGGCCTTCCTTACGCGGTCGTTCCCAGACGCCTCGGCTGTTCCAGTAAACACGGCTATAAAGCAGATCGCCGATCAATCCACCTTTCAATTGCTCCACGATTTCCCGATAGGCGCGCTCGTGACGCCGTTGCAGGCCGACTTGAACGAGTAAATTTTTCTCGCTGGCGATCTGGCCGTACTTGAGCACTTTTCGGATGCCGGGCGCATCGACGCCGACAGGTTTCTCCATGAAAACGTGCTTGCCGGCTTCAATCGCAGCAGCAAAATGCAGCGGGCGGAAACCGGGTGGCGTTGCCAGAATCACAAGGTCCGCGTCGGATTCGATGACCTTTTTGTAGCCGTCGAGCCCAATATGTACGTCGCTGTCTTTCGCCAGCACTTTGTCAGGGTGCTCGGTTTGGAATTGCTTGCGAGCAAGATCTGAGCGATCGCCAAACACGTCGGCCATAGCGACCAGTTGTACGTTGCCGCTCTTGGTGTTCATGGCCTGAACGGCCGCTCCCGTGCCGCGCCCGCCGCAACCTACCAAGCCAATTTTTACGGTATTTGTGCCAGCGACGTTGGCACTTCGGGCGAGTCCTAGTGATGGCGTGGCCGCAGTGATTGCAGCTGCAGTTGCCGCAACAGTTGATGACTTCTTTAGAAAGTCCCGACGCGATGAAGCGTTAGTAGTTTCTGGTGCTTTGGGCGAGCTGTTCGAATCTGACAAAGTATTCTCCATTAATTATAGGTGTAAGGACTCTAATTTAACCCAAGATCCTCCACTGATGGAAGATACTTGGTAGAAAGTGGGCCGAAAACTTGAGGATTCGGGATCTTATCGACAATTTCTACCGGAAAATCGATCAGCATCCAGAACCGGAGCAGCACGCGTACGCGTTCCACCAATTGGTCACTGGACGTTTTCTAGCCGTTTATACGTAATTTAACCGGCGCAATTACCGACCGTTTCGGACCGATTTTGGCAATCGCTCCGCCGCGACGTTTCAATCGCATTTTACGCTGCTTCTCTTGCCGGCCAGCATATCTACCTCCGATCACAAACCGCCCCGCAGCCCTACCCTGCCCCCAATTGGGTGCGGTCCATTAGCGGACGTCGACTTTCACAGCACGAGCGACACCGCACCTACAGTCTTACCCTAATCCACCCATTTTGACTAACAGGAAAAGCTTCTGAGATCGGTGCAATCGAAACCGATGAGCTCACGGATTCCCGTAGATTTCGCGCGCGCGGCGGGTCGATAGTCTGATAGACGTTTTCGAATGCAATGACTTTTCTTGTTGCAATGATTATCGCACAGCCAACCGACTTCTCTCTGCGGCCTCACCGGCCATCAGTATCGAGTTTGGTTGTCGTGCGGACTTTTATCCCGCTGTTTAAATTTGCGATCCTCTTGATGACTAAGCCCATGTCGAAAAAGAAACTCGCTTCGTCGCTGCCATTGTCTTTCATGCTTGGCGCGGTGGCTTGGACCCTAATTTGTCCTCCGGCTCCGTTTGCCGAGCGCGTCTGCTCCCAGACCGTTAGCTCCCAGACCGTTAGCGTTCAACAATCAACGACGCTGGACAGTGAATTTGCTGTCGCTTCGGATTTCTATGCGCAAAAGCAGTGGGAACTGGCCGCCGGCGCGTTCAAAACCTACATTGAAAAACGGGGCGCCACCCAACATACGGCGGCGGCTAAGTTTTTTCTTGGTGAATGTTACATCCAACAGAACGATTTCGAATCGGCTTACCCGTGGTACGAGCAATTTGTGCGCGACAGCCCGCGCAACGAATTGGCGGCTCGCGCGACCTTCCGCATGGGAGAGTCGGCATGGAGAACGGGGCAACACGAAAACGCGCTGCAAATTTTGGAGCGTTTTACCCAAGCGCATCCCATGGACGATCTGATTGAGTTCGCCCTGCCTTATCTTGGCCAGCTGCGCCTCCAACGTTCGGAGCCTCAGCTTGCCAGCGCTGCGTTTAGGCTGGCGCTGAAACTATTTCCCAACAGTAGCCTAGCGATCGAGAACCAGATGGGACTGGGCAACGCCTTTCAAGCGCTCGGTGACCTTGGCAGTGCGACGGCTCACTACAAAATTGTTGCTGGCAGTTTAGAGGGGAGTCACAAAACGCTTGTTGGAGAGGCGAAACTCAAGTTGGGCATCTTGGCGTTCCAGCAACGCGACTATTCGCAAGCGGTCGCTTTGCTGGGCGACGCGCTCAAAACTTGCTCGGGCGAAGCCAAAATTGACTGCGGGTACTGGCTGGCCCGATCCGAGATGGCCGTCGGCAATCACTCGGCCGTCGTGGAACTTGTCTCCGGACTACTGACGACGTTCTCAAAATCACCGATGCCAGAATCGACCGGCAGTATCCTGCTGTTTGATGGAGCGGTCTCCGCCACAGAAATCGACCGAGACGAACTTGCCTGTATTTGGCTGGCGAAACTTCAGAGGTTGTATCCCGACAACCGCTTGGTGGAAAAGGCTTTTGATCTGGAGATTCGCCTTCACCAGCAGGCCGGCCGTCACGAGCGTGTGATTGCGATGTACGAGGGTCTGTTGAAGGACCTGCCGACGGGTACCGCATCGACCGCGCGTTTGATTTCGGCGACAGAACTTGCCGGGCGCGTCTTCTACACGCGCGGCAATTACGCTCGTACCGTGGAGACCTACCATGGTTTGTTAAAGAAAACGGCGCCTGACGGAGACGAACAGATCACACCTCAGCTGCGCGACCAACGGGCGACTTGGTTGTATTTTCAGAGTCTTGGTCACTTAGGCCTTGAGCAATACGACGAAGCATTGAAAGAGCTAGAGTTGGCGGACGCTTACAATCAGTCGGATTCGATGTCAGCATTGATTTCATTGGCGAGAGCAACTGCGCTTTTTGGACAGCAACAGTACTCACGCGCCGTCGAAGACTACCACGAATATTTGCTGACCAGTTCCGATGGCGACGACACCATGCGGGCCGGCTGCGAACTGGCGCTGTGTTATGCAGAACTGAAACAGTGGGACGATACGCTCAGCGCGTTCGAAATCATCCAAGATTTCCCGGCCCATGAAATGATCACCGAGACGACGCAGTATCTAGCCGAAAAAGCGTATGACGCAAACGAGAAAAGTGTGGCGGAGACGTTGTACAGCGCGATGACCGATCCGGGTAACCCTCAACCTGTCATCACACGCGGTTTGTCTGGCCTAGCGTGGGTCAACATGGAATCAACCGACAACGAAAAAGCGCTTTCGGTTTTCAAACGCTTGATCGAGGACTATCCAGATAGTCGGTTCTCACGTAACGCTGCCATGTCACGAGCCAAGTTTCTTGACGAGGCGGGTTTTGAAGCCGAAGCGTCAGAAATGTACTCCTTGGTGATTGATCGCTTCGGACGTTCGGACGAGGCCAGTGCGGCGCGTCTACGGAAGGTGACGTTATTGCAGGCTGTCGGCGGACGATCCAATCTTGAACTGGCGCGCGATCTGTTGAAGGAACAGTTGCAACAGCAGGGCTCCAGTTCGGATGACGAAACGCTTTATCAACTCGCCTGGGTCTTGATGGATTTGGGAAAAACTGACGATGGCATGGATCGGTTCAATCGTCTGGTTCAGCAGTATCCTGAGAGCAAGTATTGGTCGGACGCCGCGTTCCGGATTGCAACGCGGCATGTGCGCGCCGGCGAGGTGGAAGCGGCGAACCGCATGGCAGACGAAATTTTGAAAAAGAATGCAGTCGCTAGAACGGCCTCTGAAACGGCCTCCGACGCCATCATCGGCAGAACCATCTTGCTTAAATCCCAACTGGCAGCCGCAGCTCATGATTGGCCAGAGGTGACTCGATTGATGAAACAGGTGAAAGAAAACACGTCCAACAGCAACACCGATGTCGCTGATTCGGGTTCTAGCGCAAGCATCAATAGCAAAGCGACCTATTGGCTGGCCGAATCACTTTATCAACAAGAGCATTACAACAAGTCCAGCCAAGAGTTTGCGGCGATTCTTGACGACACGATGCTGGCAACGGACCTTCGGCCTTGGGTCCGACTGCGACTGGCACAGTGCCTAGGGAAACTGGAGCGCTGGGAAGACGCTGCCTATGTTGCCGAGGACGGCATGGCACTTTTTAGCGATTTCTCCCACGCCTACGAATTCACATTTGTTAAAGCGCGAGGACTCGAGACGCGCGGCATGCTCAATGATGCACAAGACCTTTACACTGCGGTGATTGAATCGGAATCTGGTCGAGGATCGGAGACCGCCGCGATCGCTCAATGGCGAATCGGCGAGATTCACTTTCATCGAGAGGATTACCAAGCAGCGATCGCATCGTACCAAAAGGTTGACGCGCTCTACGGTTACGCTCAATGGAGAAAGGCCGCCATTCTTCAGGCCGGCAAGTGCCAAGAACATCTGGGGAATTGGAAGCACGCCGTCAAGTTGTATTCTCAATTGATCGCAAAATTCCCAGAGTCCAAAATGGCAGCTCAGGCCCAAGAGCGTCTGGTGCTAATCGAACGACTCGCCAAACAACCTTTCTCACCCCGCGCTAACCCCAACGCTCAACCAAAACGTCGCTAGTTAATGCATCAATCGCCTGTATCACATCAATTGCTTATCGTGATCTTCAACGCTCATCGTTGAACTGAGGAAAATACTATGTACGCCATCCCAAATTTCAGACGCACCGGCAGCAAGTGTCTGGTTTCTCGGAATCAGATCCGCGCGGCCCTGTTCGTGTTACTCATTGCCAGTGCATCACTTATTGGATCTAACGGACACGCTCAACAAGCCACCGGCGGCGAACCCTTAACTGGTTTCGAGATCCCTACCGGAGCGTTGGACACCGGAGCCCCCGTTGCCGCAGCGGATTCAGCATTTGACAATTCCGCCGCAGCAACCGACCAAGCAACCGCAAGCTTGGATGGAGCGCGTGCTTCTAGCGTATCGGCTGCCTCCAAACGCTTGTTCGACGTGCTTAAAAGTGGCGGCATCTTGATGATCCCAATTCTCTTGTGCTCATTTATTCTGGTCGTGTTTATTTTTGAACGCATGATCAGTCTCCGAAAGGCACGAATTATTCCTAAACCGTTTTTGACGCGTTTTTTGGATCAGTTAGAAAACGGTGACCTCAACCGTCAGACAGCGGTCGAATTGTGCGAGCGCAACAACAGCCCGATCGCGCATGTGTTTGCTGCCGGTGTCCAGAAATGGGGACGCCCGGCTGTCGAAGTCGAACAAGCGGTATTGGACGAAGGCGAACGCACGTCAAGTCGATTGCGGAGCTACCTGCGATTGATCAACGGCGTGGCAACGGTTTGCCCGCTGTTGGGCATGCTGGGTACTGTTCTGGGAATGATCGCTGCGTTTGACGCGATCGCAACCGTCGATGCCTCGATGGGCGATCCCAAAGCGCTGATCGCCACCGGCATCAGCCAAGCATTGCTCACGACTGCCGCAGGAATGACCGTCGCAATCCCGGCTTTGATTGCGTATCTGTTTTTCTCCAGTCGCGTCGACAAGCATGTGATGGAGATTGATTCTTTAGGCATGAAAGTCGTCAACCTAATCTCCGCCGAAACGTTGTCCGCTAGGAAAACGTCACGACCTAGCAAGTCCAAAGCTGCATAGAAGGAACGAGTGGTTTGAAGGAACGAGTGGTTTGTCAAAGTTAAAAATTAGGATCTCACATGTTAGCCGTTTGGGCTCTAGCCCCGGTTTTGCGCGACCGAACCGTGGTAAGTCCCAAAACGGCCAACCCCGAAATCGAGCTTTGGCAAACCACTAACCCAAAAGGAAATAGCCTCAAAGGAACCAGCATAAAACCGCCCTCCTTGGTTAAGTGAAACTACACCGTCTCGCGCCGAGCGCCCCAACTATTTATCAGTACACCATTGTCAGCTTCAGATGCCGCTAAAAACACAACAAGATGACCAAACACAGATCAACCTGACCCCGATGATCGACATCGTGTTTCTTCTGATCATTTTCTTTATGGTCGGATCACGGTTCAGTGACCTCAATCAGGCCGAGAGAGACATCTCGCTGAAGGTGCCTCAGGTTCAGAACGCCCAAGCGCTCACCTCGGCACCGGACAAACGAATCATCAACGTATACACCGACGGGAAGATCACATTGGATCGTCAGAGCGTTTCGCTGGCGGAACTCGAAGCGCAACTGGCCACCGCGCGTGAACAGTATCAAAAATTGGGTGTCGTAGTGCGTGGCGACCGAACCAGCCAATTCGAACGGGTTGCGCAGGTGATCGCAACGTGCGAACGTGTCAAAATCCGCGATCTGAATATTGCCGTCAGCAGTGGTAGTGGTGGCATCACTCGTTAAAACACTCAGGTCAAAATTTTCAAGACAAATTTCCTCCGGACAATTATTTCCTCCGGACAATTCTCTTTAATCGCAACCAACGCTCCAACATTCTCATTCCGCGTCACGCTCATGCCTTCTCTCGCCAACGTCATCGATCAATTTCTGCAGTGGAGCATTAACAGCTCTAATCTGCAGATCTTTCTGATGGTCGGATCGGGAATTCTGGCTATCGGTCTACTGACGTTGGCCCTGACACGCTGGGGTGCATCGCGCCCCGTCTGGAAATGCGTGATTCTCTCGGTGGTGGCACACGTGTTGTTGATCGTTTTCGCGTGGGGTACGCACATGATCACGCCAGAGGAAATCGACCGATTGTCTCTGTCGGAACCGATGCGAGTCAACTTCCGGGAAGATGCGGGTGAAATCGCAAAAGCCCCCAACGCCTCTCTGGCGGCCGCCTCCAACGTTGCGGCCGAACCCGGTTGGGACCAGTTTTCAGTTCAGTCTCCCCTGCCGAATCTTGCACCGGTCGACGTACTTGACCGTCCGGGAATTTCTTCGTCGTTAGTCTCGGTCGAAAAAGTCATACCGCTGCCGCTGCCAGATGAGAGGTTTAGCGTCCCTCAGCCAGCCCAACCATCCCAACCGCTGGCGATGCCCAAATTGGAATCGCCGCCCATCAAGCCGGTTGCATCTTCGGATCTGATGGCCAACCAATTCCAACAACCCACCACTGCGGTGCCGCTGGCTCCTGCGCGACTGACTGCGGCACCTGTCCCACAACCGGCTTCCGCTCAAAACGGTAATCGCGACTCGAAAGAGCGCGATGCCATTGTGCCTGAAGCGACCCTCAATTCACTCGTCAACACATTTGAAAAATCCGAAATAAATGCGGGCAACGCAGATCGGTTTATGGCGCCACAGCTGACCGAAGGGAAATTCAAACACCCCCAAGCTTTGGCCTCGCCTCCAGTCCAATCCCCTGAACCTGTGGAACAACGACGATCACAGCGCGAACTTGCCAATGCGCGTCCTGAGTCGGGACAGTTTGAAAACCCAAAAACCAATGCAGCGGCTTTTACGCCAACACAAGCCGCTCCCATTGCATCGACGGCAACGGAACCTAAGATTGCCGCGCGTCGCGCTGACGGACAACCTCTGCCACAGGTCTATTCTCTCCGTAGTTCAAACAATCGGCTGGAGACCGTCATCCAGCGCGGCGGTTCTCCTGAAACCGAACAAGCCGTCGCCAAAGCGCTCAAGTGGCTGGCCGAAAACCAGTCTCGTGACGGGCGCTGGAATCCTCGCAAGTTGGGTGGCGGGCGCGAAGACCGCGTGCTTGGCCACGACCGCGAGGGCGCCGGCAGCAATTCTGACTCGGGGATCACATCTCTGGCCGTGCTCGCGTTTTTGGCTAACGGACACACGCATTTAGAAGGCCCCTACCAGCACGTCGTTCAAAATGCTTTGGAATACATCGCGTCTCAACAAAGCTCCAGCGGCGATCTGGCCGGAGGAGCCAAGCTGTTCGCGCGGATGTACTGCCACAGCATGGCGCTATTGGCGATCAGCGAAGCCTATGCCATGACGGGCGACAGACGACTGGCGGTCCCTGTACAGCGCGGCGTTAACTTCTCCGTGAAGGCGCAGAACCCACGCGACGGCGGATGGCGTTACCAACCGGGCGATGAGGGCGATATGAGCCAATTTGGTTGGCAAGTGCTCGCGCTGCACAGCGCCCAAATTGGAGGAATTGACGTTCCTCTTTCAAGCAAAGACAACATGGTCCGGTTCTTGGATGCGTGTTGCATTAGCCCTCACAAAGGAGTGGCCGCCTATCGACCGGGACAGGGCCCTAACACGACCATGACAGCCGAGGCATTAGTCTGCCGCAATTTGTTGGGACAGCGCCTCTCACGTCGGACGGTTGAAGAGGCCCATCAACGAATTGGGCAAAGCCTTCCGACGCCGGAGCGCGTCAACATGTACTACTGGTACTACGGAACGTTGGCGATGTACATCAGTGGTGGAGATGCGTGGGAGCAATGGAATCAAAAAATGAAACACACGCTGTTGTCGCTGCAGACGACCAGCGGCGTCAACGAAGGAAGTTGGGAACCAAACGGTCGGTGGGCCGGATATGGTGGCCGCGCTTATTCGACAGCTATGGGAGCACTGACTCTTGAGGTCTACTATCGGTATCTGCCTGTTTACGATGTTGCCAACCGCAATCGTCGTAACGAGTTGAGGTAGCCGCTAAGCCAGATGAGGCCGGGAGAGCTCGACGAGTCGTTTGTCAAAGCT
>CALKXO010000085.1 GCA_938003615.1 uncultured Pirellulaceae bacterium
CGCCAGTGATCCGCTTTACGATTCTCTGAGTCGCAAAGGCATGAAGGACCGAAAGACAACATGAAAATAATGACCGTTTTGGGCACGCGACCAGAGATCATAAAGCTCAGTTGCGTTATCGACGAACTTGAACGACACGTAGACCACATCCTTGTTCATACGGGTCAAAACTACGACTATGAATTGAATGAGATATTTTTCGAAGATCTCAACGTAAAACGCCCCGACTATTTTCTTGATGCGGCCGCCAGCAGTCCATCCCATTCCGTAGGAAACATTATTTCTATGGCGGGTGATGTATTCGAGAAGGAAATGCCCGACGCAATCCTAATCTACGGAGACACCAACAGCGGCCTCGCTGCGATCGCAGCGAAGCAGCTTAAGATCCCAATCTTTCATTTCGAAGCCGGCAATCGATGCTTCGACCAAAGAGTTCCCGAGGAAACAAACCGAAAAATTCTTGACCACATTAGTGACATCAATCTGACCATTTCAGAGCACGCTCGCCGGCAACTCCTAAGTGAAGGGCTGCCGCCTGATCGCGTTATTAAAACCGGCTCTCCAATGATGGAAGTTCTCAATCGTCACCGGCACAGCATCAGTGAATCGACAATACTCGACAAGCTCAAACTATCGTCCGACGGTTATTTCCTCGTCAGTGCCCATCGCGCAGAGAATGTCGATGACCCAGAAAACTTCGGTGAGCTTTTAGTTTCGCTCAACTGTATCGCTGAACAATATGGACTTCCAATCGTCGTTTCTACTCACCCGCGCACCATGAAACGCTTGGAAGAATGGGGCGAACTTAAGATGAACGCGTTAGTCTCATTCTTAAAGCCAATGGGATTTTTTGACTACGTGAAACTGCAATTGGAAGCGCGATGTGTGATTTCAGATAGCGGCACGATTACCGAGGAATCTTCGATACTCAATTTTCCCGCCATCACCGTCCGCCAAGCCCACGAGCGTCCTGAGGGAATGGACGAAGCGACATTGATTATGACGGGGCTCACGAGCGAATCGATTCTACGATCCATTAATGTCGTCACAACTCAGGCGAAGGAGGCGGAACGCGCGTTCAAAATTGTCGCGGACTACGAGATCGAGAATTTCTCTAAGAAGATCCTGCGAATCGTTCTCAGCTACACCGACTACGTGAATCGCAGTGTATGGAAGAAGTAAAGATTCAAAGGAATAGCGAACTGGCATTTGAAATGCCTCTATTTCAGATGCCAGCGAAAAACGCAAGAACTGGCAATCCAATACAGCCTATTGCGTGGAGGGTCATTATTAGCCAATAAGGCCCCGGAGTCTTCGATCGATCGATCGAGAAACATTCTTTCTCCCTGCCATCCTATCACCGCGATCCCCAGATAAAGTTCGGTGATCAAAATCGCCCCCTCCCCCCCTATCCAAAATGCGAGCATCGCATTTGCCCTCTAATCTAACAAGTGACCTACCGGCCACTACTTGATTCCATGCATCATACGTTTGATGATCGGCGAGATTACAATCGCAAATAGCCCAATGACGACAGACACGATCGCGATCTGTGCAAACACACCGGTGTAGTTCATCAGGTTAACCGCACCCTCAGAGGCATTTGCGTTCACAGATCCAGTGATCATCTCGGCATAATGGGCAAGCCCGCTTGCTGGCGCCGCAACTTCCTCTCCAGTGAGACCGGTAGTCATTTCCTCGCCGTGCACTCCATCGCCAGAAGTGAGCTTGGCGATAATTCCAGCAATATAGTGGGCAAACGATGACGACAGAAACCATACCCCCATCATGAATGACACCAGTTTGGCTGGAGACAATTCAGTGACCTTCGAAAGTCCAATCGGCGAAAGGAAAAGCTCGCCGGAAGTGATAAACAAGTAACCAATCATCAGAAAGATCATGCTTACTTTTCCTGCGTCACTCATAAAGTGAGCGCTAAACGCAAATACTAAGAAACCCAAGCCAAGTTGAATAATTCCTAAGCCAAACTTGACCATCGTGTTGGGGTTGAGGTTCTTTTTGTCCAACCAATTCCACATCATGGAAAATGGAATTGCCAGAAACATGATGTAACCAGGGTTGATGGAGTTCGTCTGCGCTGCATTGAGAAATTTCAAATTGACCTGCTCTTTGGCAAACAGCGTCAGCGAACTGCCCGCCTGCTCGAAGAACGCCCAAAACACAGTAACAAAAAGCGTCAGAACACAGACAACGATCAACCGATCACGAGTGACCCTATCTGATGTGAAACAAACGTAGCCAACATAGATGATCACCAGCACCAGTAGCGCCTGTAGCAAAAACGCGAGCAAACCCGTTTCCCCAAAGACAACCAATTGATTCTTCTGAACCAAAAACGCAAACACTGGCACGAACAGGAACGATAAGATGTAGACGATATGCCGGATGTTCAGCCCGCCGTAAGACTTGTCACGATACTCCTCGGGCTGTTCACCTTGATTGCCGTAGACCCCTCTAAGTCCGCCAATCCAAAACACGACCATTCCAAGCGCCATCCCAAAACCGGCCGCTCCAAATCCATAGTGCCATCCGTATTTGTCGCCTAACCAACCACAGAGCAACGGCGCGATGAACGCACCAATGTTGATGCCCAGATAAAAAATCGTGAATCCGGCATCACGACGGACATCGCCCTCGGCATACAGCCCGCCGACCAACGATGAAATATTTGGCTTGAAAAAACCGTTACCGGTAATCAACAGACCAAGCGACATGTAGAAAATCATCTTGGCTTCGAACATCATCGTGAAGTGGCCGATACACATCAGCAACGCGCCTAGCATGATGGAGTTCTTATGTCCAATCAACCGGTCGGCAATCATGCCGCCAATCGCGGGCGTGAAATAGACCAATGATCCGTAGGCCGCGTAAATTTCGTAGGCAACCTCTTTCCCATCTGCCATGTCTTTGAACAATTCACTGACAAGATATAGAGTCAGCAAGCCACGCATGCCGTAAAAGCTGAATCGCTCCCAAAGTTCGGCAAAGAACAGATAGAAAAGCCCTGCAGGGTGTCCCATCACGGTGGGCTGATTCTCAATTTCGGCTTGCGACATTCGGGACTCCGGTGACTGTGTTTCGGCGAGCGATCCACTAGAGTCTAACGAATTGAATCTCGCCCAGCCAGACGGATGGAGCCCACATTCGGCACACATTCGGCACACATTCGGCACATCGCAATGCACGCCCCAGAAGCAAGAATTCCCGAGCCCTAGCCCACGGCTTGCGGAACAGGCATCGCTTCAACGTCATCGTCTTCTTCGTGTGGAACCAGCGGAATTTGGAACCAACTTAACACCAATGCATAGATGTCATAAAACACTGGAACCAAAACCAGAATCAGCAACGTCCCAAACAGCAACCCAAAAATCAGACTGACCGCCATCGGAATCAATACTTGTGCTTGAAGACTGGTCTCTAACAACATTGGCAGCAGCCCGGCGATTGTGGTCATTGACGTCAATAGGATCGGACGAAACCGTCGTTTCCCTGCCGTCATCAGCGCTTCAAATAGTGGAGTGCCAGATCGAACACGGGCGTTGATAAAGTCCACCAACACGATTGAATCGTTGACCACGACACCCGTCAAAGAAATCATCCCGAAAAGGCTGAACAGGGTAACTTCCATCCCAAAAATCCCGTGCCCCAGAAAGGCACCCGCCCAAGCAAACGGAATGATCGCCATGATAATCAATGGCTGAATGTAAGAGCGAAACTCAAACGTCAACAACACATACATACACAGCAACGCCACTCCAAATCCGATCAGAATACTGGTAATACTCTCCTGATTTTGCTGCGCTTCGCCTTCCCAATTGAACTCCAGATTAGCACCGTATTCGTTTTTGTAACGTTCGACCAACTTCGGCACAAAGTTGTTCTGCATCTCAGCGACAATACTCGCCGCATTTCCAATCGCTTTATCGACGTCAGCAGTCACCGTCACGCTTCTGCGCTGATTCAACCGATTGATCTCTGCAACCTTACGTTTAAATTCAACGTCCGCCACTTCGACCAGTGGTCTTTCAACGCCTTGATCGTCACGTATGCGCAAACTCTCCAGACCCTCCATCGAAATTCGTGAAGCACGCGGGTAACGGACCATCAACTTGACTTCATGCCTGCCGCGCTGCAAACGCATCACCTCATCGCCAAAATATGCGGCGCGAATCGTCTCGGCAACAGCGGCCTCATCAAGTCCCGACGCTTGGCCTTCCTCGGTCAACTTCAGACTCAGCTCCCACTTGCCCATTCTCGAATCATCTTCGATGTCGGTAACGCCAACTTGCGTGGCAAGATAGGCCTTGCTCTCTTCGACCGCCTGCTCAATGTAAGCAACACTTTTGTCATCGGACAGAATTTTATATTCGACAGCCGCTCCGCCCGGCCCCATTGACTGAGCATCAAACTTAAGTGCTTCGGTTCCTGAAATCTTCTTGACCTTTTTTCGCCATCGCGCAATCAGCTCGCGCACCGTGACATCGCGCTCCCCGGGTTGAGTCAGAAGAACGGCAACCGTTGCAACGTGGCTGCCGTTAGTAACGCCGGTCGGTCCACGCAATCGATCACCACTTTCTCCGACTTTCTCGTAAAGATTACCGACCACTGAAGGATGTCCATCAGGGAAATTCACTGTCAAGGTCCCTTGATTCTCACGATCCACCTCCAAGAATGCGTCCCTCAATTCTGCCGCAGCATTTTCAGCGAAATCACCGCCGGTGCCGTTTGGAAACGCGATGGTGGCACTTATTTGACGACCGTCGATGTTTGGGAAGAATCCAATTTGCAAGAAACCTGCTATCGCCAAGCCAATCATCATTGCGATGCCGCCTAACATCGCGCAAACCACAACCAGTTTGTTGTTCAAACTGTAATAAAGAAGGGGTTGATAGAAACAATCAATCAGCCATTGGAGCCCACCGGACGCCTTTCGATTGATCCAAGTCAAAACAACGATAAAGGGTTTGAAGACATAGAACACGATGCCAAGTGTTTTGGTGAACAGATTCTCGTCGTGCGCCAGATGCGCCGGAAGCACAAACGTGCTTTCCAGCAATGAGATCACCAGCATCGCGATCACCGCCAACGGCATGATCGCAATGAACTTACCCATTACCCCCACCACATAAAAAAGCGGCATGAAAGCAATAATCGTCGTCGAAACCGACGCAGCCACACTTGGAAGGACCTCAACCGTACCTTCAATTGCCGCTTTCAAATACGGCAGGCCTTCCTCGCGTTTAATAAAGATATTTTCCCCCACCACGATCGCATCGTCGACCACAATCCCCAACGCCATCAGGAATGCAAACATCGAGAGCATGTTGAGCGTTTGCCCAAAGGCAAGCAGAACAAATCCTGCTCCGAGAATGGAAATTGGAATTCCCATCGCAACCCAAAACGCAAGTCGCAAATCCAGAAACACCGCGAGGACGATGAACACCAAAATCAAGCCTTGAATCCCGTTGCGGCTGAGCAGATCGATTCGGTCTTTCACATCTATCGAATCGTCACCCCACGTCTCCAAGGTGTAGCCCTGCGGCATTTTCCTTTCTGCAACATACTTTTTGACCGTTTCCACGACAGTAAACAGGTCCTCTTCGTTGGTTTTCGAAATCTCGATCACCAATCCCTCACGTCCGTTGACGCGGTTCACCGCAGTTGTTTCTGCGAACCCGTCAATTACCGTTGCCATCTCACCCACGGTAACCACATCACCGCTGGAGCGCGTAATAATTGGAAGTTCCGCAATTCCTTTGCCAACCTCGCGCTTGTTGTCGCCACGCAGCAACAATTCCTGATTGGCGGTTTCCATTTTTCCGCCCGGCGTGTTGATATTTTGCTGACGTACAATTTGACTAAATTGCCGGAGACTGATCCCAAACTCGCGCAGCTTGTCTTCGGAAACTTCGATCGCTACTTCATAGGGGCGCGAACCCGCGATCTCGGCCGACGAAATCGCTAGGCCTTTTGGTTGAAACAAGGGTGCAAACAATCGGCGGACCGGATTGGCAGGCGGTGTTGCGCGTAGATTCAAAAGATCTTGCCGAATATCTTCAGCAAGTTGTCGTAACTGTAACTCACGTTGAAGCGCCTCCGGTCCATCACGCGGCGCACTGTCAGAAAGCTCAGGCCCGATGACTCCGACAGAGATAGCCCCTTTGCGAAAAATGATTTGCTTCACATCAGGATCCTCTGCGCGCGGTGGGAGAAACGACTGAATCTGTTGGATTTGCGAACGGACTTCGTTGAGGACTTTCTGAACGTCTTTTACGTTACTGTTGAGTTCCAAGATGACGTAGCCGAAGCCCTCTGCCGCGACAGAGGTCATTTTGTTGACACCTTCAACGTTTCCAACGGCCGACTCAACTTTCTGGCAGATTCCCTCTTCCACTTCTTCAGGCGTCGATCCGGGAAAGGGGACTGAAACCAGAACGACCTCCAACGCAAACGCTGGAAATACCTCACGTCGCAAAATCACCATACTGATCGTACCGACGATCAGTGAAGCAATTAGAATTGTGTTCATCGCAGGCGAATTCTTGATGGCCCACTTAACGATAGAACGCATGAATAATCTCGGATGAGAGTTGTGCTCTTGAGAATCTAAAAGGTAACTACAAAAGGGTGACTACTTAACTAAAGCGTGACTACTTAACCGACGAGGCAGCGCGAACGGCCGTCGCCTTGCTGTCGCGCGGTTGCCGCCCATCGGTATTGTCTGTCCCATCTGAAGGTTCCGCTCCGTCATCGTCCGGTATCGCGGTCGATTGCGGTGCCGTGGTCGATTGCGCCTTCGAATCACTGGACACGATGACTTCCGCATTTTCTGTTGGCTGCGACAGCGGAGAAACTACGACCTGATCGCCGGAACGGATGCTGCCATCAATTGTTCGGCAAATCACCAACCCCTTCCGTCTCCCGCTAACCGTTTTTTCGGTACGGTCGACAACTTCCAACCGTGCCTTCCTCAACTTACTGTCAACAACTTTCCAAACGTAGTTCCCAGGCTGCAGCGCCAATTCGTCGAAGACCATCAAATCAGGCCCGTCACCGCCGCTGGACGTTTGCACCTCGATCCGACATTTGACGTACATGTTTCTGACTAACGCTCTTGGCCCCGCTTCGCCGTTAACGATCGGCTTAGGCACAATGATTCGACAAGGAATCGTTTTGGTGACTTCATCACGCCCAATGCCGTCGAAACGCTCTAAGATGCCCGACCATTGAACGTTCGGTTCATCGGCCTCAAAGATTGTCACGTCCGTTTTCGGAAGCTGATAGGCGAGCATTCTCGGATCAACCGCCTTTTCTGGCTCCGCTTCGCCGGAAACTTCCTCGCGACCTTTCGAGTTTCTCCGCACCCAGTTCAATTCTGACGTCGTAAGGTTACAACGCACTTCCGCGATACTGGTGTCCTCGAACATACCGATTTGATCGCCAATTCTAACAAAGTCATTCTCTTGAACAGATTCTTCAACGATAACACCATCGACCGGAGCTACGATCGTCACTCTGCCCAAATTCAGCTGCGAGCGTTTCAGTTGGTTTTCCGCAACAGTCACCGCAGATTGGAGTCGCGTCGCTGACGCCATCAGCAGATCCAATGCGTTCTTGCGTCCGGTTAGTACCGTCCGAGCGTTGTTTAGCGCTTGACGTGCCTGGTCAACTTCACTGCGAGACAGTGCGCTAGCTAGTCTTTTGGTACGATCAAAATCGCGCTGTTGCAACTCAAAATCCTGCACGGCAAGTCGCACGTTACGTTTTTCACCTTCAATCTGACGCTTATTCTCCTCAAGGCGTTTCTTTGACTGCTCAAGATCTGCCTTAAGCACATCAAGGTCAGCCTGATAGTCTTTGGCGTCGATTTCAGCCAGCTTCGTTCCCGCCAAGACAAAACTGCCAGCTTGAAACTCAGGATACTTTTTCAAGATCTTCCCACCGACTTCCGAAGATATCCGGATCTCTCGGTGAGGCTTAACTGTACCCGGAACCACCAAATCGAGCGTTCCAAACCAGTCGCCAACGGGAGCCACGTCGACCTGCGCGACCAGAGCATCAGACTCCTGCGTATCGGGCTTTTTAGCAAGTCCCGCAATCCAAACCGCAGCCACGACCGAAAGTATCAAAATCAGTGCAGAGACTGAATACTTGATGACCTCGAGAGAAACGCTAAATGGTCTTCTTTTGACGTACTTCTCGGGCATGTAAAAATCGGCTGTTGAGTCGAAATAGAAACGCTTGAATGCCTAAAGGTTATTGCTGAGACCGCCCCAGTTAACCCTACCTGCATTTCAAGCCACGTGTTTCAATATCATAGCTAAAGAACCGGTATTCAAACAACAGAGGAGTCTAATTGTCCTTCTTTTTCTTGCAGTAGCCGTCGTTCGGCCCCTTGGATTCCCGCCAGCGAGAAGTCATAGATCTGTCCCGCGAGAGAATTGACAGAAAAGTTTTTCTCATAAGATCCATCGACCACGACCATCTGGTTGAGCGTATTTGCGAAGCGATAGTAAACGCACTGCGCGACGATACTAAAACCCGTTTGGCGAATCAGAGATTCTGAAGCGCCCTGCGGTAGCAACTGTGACACTGTTGTGAAGATAACATCAAGGAACGGACCAATGTAACCATCGATCAGTGGCCTTGCCGCCGGAGACGGATCAAGGATCTCAGCCATTAAAATCTTCACCGGCCATGGTTCGGTGTGGTTTGCCACCAAACGATTTAACAGCAATAGAATCATTGCGCGAAGTCGTTTTTCGGGCGTCTCAAAACTTGAGAAGTCTGGAGTGGGGAACTTGAGTGCGCCAAGCTTTCGCGCTAATAATAACGTTTCTTCGTACAGGCTCTTCTTATCACCAAAGTAATAGTTAACGCTTGCGATATTCACTTCGGCTGCGTCGCAGATCTCGCGCACTGTCGCGCTTCGAAACCCCTTCTCCGCAAAAATTACACCCGCAGCCTGCAAAATTCGGTCACGTGCACAATCTAATTTGCCCGTCTCTTCTGGGGATTGTTTGGCAAGGTCGCTCTTTGAATCCATTGTGTCAAAGCCTCGATAAAGTGATCGGGATAAATAATAGCTCCCGGATAAAGCCGTTGCGTGGGTCACTCCATTTTTAGTTCATACCAACGCTAGTTGCACGCGTCCTTGGAACAAAAAGTGGTCTACCGGCAAATTTCTTTTTATGAAATTCCAAGAAAATTTTGCACATCGCAGAAACATACGCTTGACGCAACTCTTTCTACGATTCCGGTTTAAGAGCGGTCATCCAAACGGCTCCCAGAAATCACCATCGTGCTAAACAGAATTGCTTTCAAAACATCTTAGATAATTCGCTCGTTGAAATGATTTCCACGCCCAGCTTCTCAGCTTTCGCACTCTTCGATCCTGACCCGGGGCCAGCAACAAGATAGTTTGTCTTCTTGGACACGCTACTTGAACATTTGCCGCCACGAGATTCAACTTCCTGCTCCCAATGTTTCTTCCCTTCTGGGAAACCGCCACTAAAACAAAAGACTTGCCCATCGAGGACTCCACCGGACGCGGCAAAAACGGGTTCCACGAATTCCAACAAGTCATCGACGTCAGACGCATTATCATCAAAGTACCCGCGGATGGCCTCCGCCGTAATTTCTCCGATGTCGTCAACCTCCGTCAGCGCTTCCACCGACGCCGCGCGGATCTCACCGAAACTGGTAAAGTGAGAGGCCAGTACTTTGCCCGCCGATTTTCCGGCGGCACCAATTCCGAAAGCAGCGAACACCTGCCACGCCGGTATCTCCTTCTTTGACTTCATCGCCGTATCGATCATTGGCAACAACACTTCACTAGTAAGTTTGTTCGGTGCGCCAATCATTTGTATCGAAGCCACGGCCAATGTCGCTTGCCGCTCGGTTAGCCCAGTAGCCATCGCATCATTAATGGTCAAACGGAAGAAATCCGCAGGCGTCGTAACTTTGCCGCCCTCAACCAATTGAGTCACTCGACTCTCCCCGAGCCCCAGCACACCGATCGTTGCCAGAAAATGACACAACTTACTAATGCTTTGGGCCGAACAGGTTTGGCTAGTGCAAACCAAGTCCAGCATTTGCGAGCTGCCGCCTTCCACGAGCGCTGTCTCCCCACCACACGCAGGACATTGCTTAGGAAATTCTGGCTCCCCCTGCCCCGAGATCACACCGGTAACTTTGGGGATGATCTTCCCAGCCTTGCGCACGGCGATCGTCGAACCAAGCGTGATCTGATTCCGTTTCAAAAATCCGGCATTGTGCAGAGTCGCTCTCGACACATTTGTGCCCGCCAGTCGAACGGGATCAAAATTTGCGACTGCGACGATCTTGCCGGTGCGCCCCGTCTGCCACTGAATCTCTTTCACGATCGGGGTTGCCTCTTCCTCGCGGAATTTCCAAGCAATCTTACCCTTGGGATTCCCGGTGCGCGGATCACCGTGCCGTCCAAGATCTTGCTGAGCGGCAAGAGAATCGACGCTGATCACGATGCCGTCGACTTCGAAATCAAGATCGGGAACTTGCCCCTCCATCTCCTGAAGGCGATTAAAATCAAATGGCTCCACCTCAATATGTGGAACACCAAGTACCTCGCGGCAAAAGACACTACGTTGAGTTTCGCTGCTGAATTCACCGTAAAGTCCCTCAACGGTGTACGCGACGAAGCTAAGTCGCATCAACTCAGTTTTTTCAGGGTTCTTGAATTGTCGAATACCTCCCGCGGCGTGGTTACGTGGATTAGCGCGAAGCTTCTCTCCCGCCTCAGCCAGTACATCTTGGACTTTGGCAAAATCACTCAGTCGACAAATTAGCTCGCCGCGAATCGAGCACGTGACTTTTTTCTTAAGCTTCTCCGGAATTCCTTCCACGAACTTTGCCTGAGCCGTAACGTCCTCGCCGTTAATCCCATCGCGCGGTCGTAGACCGGCGGCACTGAGTTTCCCATCAACGTAGTACAATCCGATTGCTACCCCGTCCAATTTATAACTCTGGCAAAACCGGGACGCCGGAATCGCCACTGGCTCACCCCGGTACGCTTTCCCTTCAATCACCACCAAGTCGTCAACGGCAAGATCGTCAACGGCATCTTCGGCGTCACCATCTTTGGCCCCCTGCCCTGCCCTACTGATCAGCCACTTGAATAGTTGTTCCTCTTGAATCTCCACAACTTCGTGGCTGGCTTTTTCGATCGACGTCATCGGAGGATCATGGACCACTTTTGCAACCCTGCTATCAAGTTTCGAAGCCGTCGCAGTGGCAAAGAGTTTACTTTTTGGTTTGAGTTCCTTCAGTCGCCGTCGCAGCGCATCGTACTCTCCGTCGGTGACCTCGATGTTTGTATCAGGATGGCAACACTCCTCGCCCTGTTCATACAATGTATCCAGATGCGCAATGACACGCTCAAGTTCCGTAGCCTCTTGGTTGGCTGGGGAAGAGGTTGACTTCTTTGGCATGTCCGAAACTCGCACCAGTTAGATGGAAGGAAAACTGTCTGTCCCTCCAATATCTCAAATCTTCCAATGGCTGTCACCGGGGCGAGCAACGGGGTTGAAGCGTGGAGAACGTATCGCTACCGGCGAGTCTGACAGCACCATTGCGACGATGCGAGCTACAGTGGAACCCAATATCGCCTGGTGAGACTTTGATCAGAGGGATCGACCACCTCATCTTGGAAAATTCCTCCAGCATCTTCGATCATTTTGCGGGAAGCGAAATTGTCGAAGCCACACGTCATAAAAGCTCGATCAACCCCAAGAGATTTGAGGTGAAGTCGTCCGGCGCTGAAGAGTTGGCCGCCAAACCCTTTTCGGCGAAAAGGAGGAGCGACGCCGTAGCCGAGATGTCCCCCGAAGTTACGGAGAAAATCGTTCAACTCGTGCCGTACGCTGCAGCGTCCCACAATGACGCCATCGAGGAAACCGTAGAGCATTGTGTGTGGAATTCTGTCCGTTTCTAGGTTAACGCCACGAAAGTCGTCCGAGAGGCGACGAAGGGGAGCTTCGTGTGTCATGCCTTCAGTCCAAACGAATGTGTGCCACTTTCTTTCTTCACCACCCCAAGCCTTCAATCCCGCGCGGAAGGCCCTTTCGTCATTCGGGCCGAGTTGGCGGATGGCGAGATTGGACATAGTTTCCTCCACAACGGATTATCAATTTCCCGCCGGTGTCATTTAGTACTGGGCCATCTCGGAACGATATATCTTCATAAAAATCTCCTTGTGTTTAAGAAAGCTTCAACGAATAACGTGATTCAACGTACCCCAATTCTTAGGGTGGATGAAGCACTAGTTTTTCATTTCATTGACAGGAAATAGTATTCAATTAGTCTTGAGGCCAGCGATTTCTTTAAATCGGGCCTGCCTCATTTTTTAATTTGGATGACTCCTGATGAGATATGTTTTTGTATTCTTGTTTGCTTTAGTTCTATCTTGTGGTGTTCCGCCATTTGCTGATTGTCAGGCTTCCCCACCCGAAAATGGGAAGCTGGAGAAAATATCGCCTCAAATTGACTCAGAGCCGACGCTCTCTTCACCTCAAGAGATGCGCTCTGTAATAGTAAACGACACAACGACGCCGATCAATGAAGAACCCAAACCGATGAAGCGGGCCACTGAAGAACGCACTTGCCCACCTGCGAGCAGCCAAATGGTTGAACTCACGTGGTTTACTACTACTAATGCAGACCACGCTTGCGGCGGCCAGCTAGTGATTAGCAATATGCCTTTGGGTGCTTGGCTAGAGATTGATGGAAACTTCTACCGCCATCAGGATAAAAGTGGCATGAGACATGTAGTCGTTGATGGCTTTGCAGAGTTTACGGCTCCAAAATCTATCAGGACCGGAAGAAACCCTTACTCGATCAATAGTTCCGATGCAAAAACTGCGACCGTGCAGTTGTTAGGTGACCAAGCCGTTTATCTTGATTGGACGCGTGAGTTTAGATCTTTGGACTATCGGGGCGACAAATCGGACCGTTTTTTTTCTCAGGCAAGTATGATCGCTGTCGCGCGGCCTATAAGTAGCATGCCGGTTGCGACAGTTCCCACGCTGGTAGCACAGACAGCTGACGAGGAACTTGAAATTGTTAGCTCGGTAGAAGCAGGGAAATTTTTGTCTTTAGAGGTCGCGAGGTTATCTGACTATGCCATCTCGAATCCAACTGCTGATGCAAGCATTCGTCTACTACGAATTAGCGGAGAGCTCAAACGATTGAAGGCGCTGACGCAAAAGTGTTTTCTCAAAGGACCGGTTGAGATTAAATTCACAAATGCGGCAGGTCAAGAGAGCACTTTAGAATTGCAAACCTTTCAACTGGAACTGAATCTTGCAATTGGCAGTGTTGAAGCGGGCAAAGAGTCATTGGTGGCGAACCTACTTGCCGCTCGTTTTGTTGAAGACATTAAGAAAGAGAAAAATTTTGTTTCGCTGATTCGAAACGCGGCACCGATCGACGGCGAGGAAACCACCGTCGCCCTCAGATTTAGTGGTCCAAATCAAATTGGTTTTAACAATCAAATTCTTGAAGAAGATGTTTCGTTTGAAACAGGGAATTCAATAGCTGAAGACATAACAATTGGGGTGAAGGTGAAGCTTGCGGCTGCCAACCCAACCCCTGCTCCCAATCCGTAGGGTTCTTTGGCAATAACTGCGGTAATCATCGGCGAGTGTTTTGTTACCGCGGGACACCTTCGAAGCAATTGAGCCAATGCAAATTGCAAGACAGTTGTCCAAATGCCTTGAATTTGCAATCTCGTAAATTTCTAAACATTCTGGAGATTAGACATGAAGAAAAGAGAAATGCTTGACAAGCTTATTGAGTCAAAGATGCACTTTTGGATTAATCATCGTGGAGCTTTCAACAAGGATCGAGCAATGGAAGCGACCGATTTGGCCGTTTGTATTCGCCAGCTTGAAATCTTCTCTTCAATCTCTTTTTCTGCATTAATTAAAATCGTTGTCCGAATTGCGAGCAGGAAAAGCAATATGTTTGAGGTCCAAGGTGAGAGGGTCTGGATCGACTACGCTCTCCCCGAAAAGGTCATCCGGGCCCTTGGGTTAACATCAACTGAATCAGCTACCAAGATTCCAAAAGTGTTTGCTGGTGCCTCCAAGGCATTCCGTGACGCTTGGAAAAAATTTGTTGCTGTGTGTAAGGACAAAGTGAAAGTTAACGATTTTGTAGGGAAACTGGGAAAGTTCGATCCACAAAAGGATCCTATTGAATACCTCGAAGCTCTCAATCTATTCGACTCAGACCCAATAACAAAACTCGCTTGGCTTGTGATTATCCAACATCAGGCCGAATCGATTCGCGTTTGATTGAGACAGCTATCTCTTTTGATTTCTTCGTGATGAAGAAATTCGCGGCTGAACCCGAGAATCTCCCTGTACCCGAACGGGCGTTTCTGTGTCATACGGAAGCTGTGTTTGAGATAGCGGAACTATAGAGCTTTCCGGAGATCCATAACTTTCTGGAACTCCATAACTTTCGTTAGAGATTGGCTTGCGAAAGCGATCGTCATATTCCGGGGCTGGTAAACTGCTGCCATCGCCTTGTTTATACTGTAGCGGACGTTTTTCAGGGACCCGGAAGCCACGCCTACTAATATCTTGGTCGTCCCTCACGTGCGGATAAACATATCCATTGGGGTGATAAGGCGATGGGGTCGAGTGTTGGCGATACAAATCAGGCCGATGGTGTTCGCTCTTTTTGCGGATTCGTAAGAAGTCGTCAACATTCTCGCTGGTTTTATCGAACACATGTTGTTGAATCGTCGATTGTCGCCCTCGCGCTACATGACCCGCGTTGCGAATTTGATCATAGTCCAGCTCGGCCACGCTTTGAGCCCACTCTAGCCCCATCAAGTCGAACAGCGTTGGGTAGACGACGCTTTTTCCAAGCAGAATATTCTGCTGAATACTCGATTCTTCACTCGGAGCAGGACGGAATAGCCCGCCCACCACAGGTGCATTCTCAAGCATCGGCACACCTCTGCCCGTTCGAGAGGCTTTTAACGCCACTTGAAATCGCCCCACTTCTCTCAATTCAAAACTACTGGTCTGGACTTGGGTGTGAATGAAGTGCCGCTTAACACGCCCCAAGTGCTTTTCGTCCGCTCTCACAGGCTCACGCAAATCGGTCGTGTAGAGGTAAGTCAAATCGTAAACGAGAGAGTCGCCATCAGGTTGAATGACAGGTCGAACTTCGAATCCTGTGCCGGTTTCAAATTGATAGATGGCAGGATCAGGCACGAGACTTTGCAAAGAACTTCCCAATCGGCCACCACTGGTTGCACTTGGTGTTCTGAAGAACTCCTGACTGGCTTCTTCTTCAAGGCTGGGAATCACATCTTGAACCGTTTCAGCAGGAGCTCCTCCTCCCATCATTTGAAACGCAGCTAGGAATGTGGGGTCTTTAAGCAATCCACCGTAATCGTCCACCAATGCCTTGGCTCCCCTCATCGCTTCGGTGACTCGTAATTGCCGATTTGGCAGGTCGAATTCCATGGTAGCTTCTGGGCGAACCTTGAGCAGTTCTCGATTATTACCAAGTACCGTTGTACGTTCGACTTGGCTAAATCCGACGTTCCTACCTCGGGCGGCGGAGCGAATACAAACCAACGCCGGATCGTAGTATTGAACTTGAAAATCATCCTCTAGCGCAAAGGTCATGCGTTTCAGGAAGTTGTCGATTGCGCTGATGTGGGCGCGTCTGCCCTCCAGCAAGTCCATCGCTTTTTCTTCATGCTCATCGATTAGATGGTCAAGTAATTTTAGCTGTGGAAGTGAAGGTCGGTTGTTGCTGAGAAAAGCGTCAGCTGCTTTAACTGTAAAACCAGCTGCTGCAGTTTCAGAGATTGCCGCTCTGGCGCGATCATGGGCCGCTTTCCATCTTACCGAACTTTCAGGGATGAAAGGCCGTAAGTCGGTCAAGATTTGCAGGGAGTCCCCCCATTTTACATCCGGATTTACGTTAGACAGCAGAACCTCCTCGTACTGTTTTGTGATATACTGGCCCGTTACTTCTACGGCCCTCTGTGTCTCCATGATTTTTTCCGCGTAAGAGGCTCTGAAAGTCCTCACAACCCACGAGGAAAATTCAGAGTCTATTTTTTTTCCTCTCGATTTTTCTATTCGAACTGCTACCGCATTGTTAACTCTTACAATTTCGTCATAAGCTTCTAAAACAGATTTGCTGCTAGGAAGAACTCGCTTTAA
>CALKXO010000086.1 GCA_938003615.1 uncultured Pirellulaceae bacterium
CGGGCCACAATAAAATCCTATCGGCGTATCACCGAACTCGTAAACTGGCCGACGTCGATGCAGACATTCGAAGCTTGATCGATCTCGCGTTTGCTCCTCCGGAAAAAACACGACAGCGACTGCGCGACTTGGTACCGGAATACTTTGTGCCAGAGGAGAACTCTTTGCCGGACCCATCGGCGACCGCTGAACTAGCCATGCAAGAGTCCGAATATCCTAGCCAAGAGATTGAGCAACCCACCAAAGCGTAGGTTAGCGAAAGTTACCTACCGGGTCTTTTCAGAGTCTGCGTCTTTTAACTCCACCAGACTTTCTACGCCGTTGCCTTTGGCGGGCGTTACCATTCCCAGTTGGTTCAGGAAAAGCTGAGGCGTCAAGTAGACGCCATCGAAGTGGACAGGACGAGTGTTAGGCCGCATCAGTGCGTAGTAGGGAATCGCTTTGCTAGAATTTCCTAGCTCGACCAACAGTTGGTCAACTTCTGGCGAATCCTTTGATTTGTCGGCTTTCAATACGATGACATCATTTGACTCGACCCACTGCTTCATCGTTTTGGTGTTTAGAGCGAACTGCTCATTTGTTTTGCACGTCGCTCACCAATCGGCGGTGAAATCTACAAATACCGTGCGTCCTTCTTCTAGGTGTTGGTCGAGCGTCCAGCGTGTGTATTGTTGGTAATCAAGTTCGTTGGCCGGCAGCAGAAGGAAGAAACTGAACCAAACGGCAAACGCGCCAATCAGACCACTAACTCCCCACGACTTGAATCGTTGCCCCGGCGGCGCCGTCATCGGTGTGCGCCCCATCCACCAGCAGGCAAACGCTAGAATGACCAGCATCGTCAAAAGTGAAACCATGTACTTGGGTTCAATCGAGCCGGCCAAGAAAACGGCCGTTCCCAACATGACAAAGCCCATGATCTTTTTAAAGGTCTCCATCCATGGGCCAGGCTTCGGCAGGTAGCGCGTCAGCTTTGGTATCGCACCGAGCACGATGTAAGGCAGGCCCATGCCGAGTCCCAATGCAGCGAACACCATATAAGTCAGGTAAGGAGGTTGAGCGATTGCCCAGACGACGGCAGGAATCAAAAGTGGTCCACTGCAGGGCGTCGCAAGGACCGTTGTGAGAATCCCTTTGAAGAACGCGCCGACAACGCCTTCCTTCTGCTCGAGTCCGCCGCCACCGAAGCCGGGGACTGGAATCTCCCAGACGTCGAAGAAGCTTAGGCCAAACACGACCACGACAGCGATCATAACAATCTTAAATGTCAGGCTTTCAAATTGCTCGCCCCATCCAAGCCCAAACTGCACAGCAAAGAAGGCCAGCACCATAAATACGGACAGCATCCCCAAACAGAAAACGACATTCAGAAAGAATACTTTCCTCGGATTCTGACCTGCCTGGTGCATGAATGACATGACCTTAAGACCGATCACTGGAAGGACACAGGGCATGAAGTTTAGAATGAACCCGGCTAGGAGTGCAGCTGGAACCACGAACCATGGTGAGGATCCTTCCCAGTCGCCGCCATCATTTCCACCGCCGCTAATCAACTTGGCCTCATTTTCGACGGCTTCTTTTGCCATTTCTATATCGTGGCCAGCTTCGACAAAACTTAGCCCGCGATCACCAACCTCTTGTCCTACGCTGATATCTGCGGACCAAGTGACTACCGTTGGGCGGTCGCAATTCTCTTCATTGCAGGTCAGCATCAGCATCAATCCGCCGATGGTGTTGCTAGATGTTCCTTCCACTGAGCGCGGAACATTCACATCGTAAGTCCAAGTGACGGGTTTTTCGTACTGATAGTACTCTTCGTCATCCAACAGCTTTTTTGTTGGTATTTGTTTCGAGTAGGGACCTTGAATTGCCCAGTCGCCAGTTCTTTGAATCGCCAGCAACGTTGCTTTGGCTGGCGCTTCGTCGGTGTTTGACGAGTGTCTGTAAAAGTGGAAGCCATCGAGAGGCTCAGCCAAAATCGAAATGCGAACCTTGTCTCCCGGAGCAACCTTTCCACCAACTGCTTTGTCGCTTTGGATTCGCGCCATCGTTCCAGAGAGAACAACATGCAATGTGGAAATTTTGAATTTCGTTCCCGCCGCAATTGTTTCTTGTTGACCGGCAAAGACCGCTGCTACTGATTCGCTAACGGGGAAACAAGAACCGTGCTCGCCGTCTTCGCAGGCTTGGCCATCGTATTTAACCGTGATCTGGAGAGACGCGGGATCGACGCCAGTTTTGAATTCCAAAGGAGCGGTAAACACGACCTCGCCAACGTGTTCCTCAGCCTTAAACTTCTGACCGGCCACATCTTTTGTGTGCGGGTCTTTGTTGGGCTGGAAAACACCCGTCAATTTAACATCGTCAGAATCGTCGATGCGGATTTTGGTACGCTTGGGGGCACCGACCCCTTTGGGCTGTGTTACCGAGAAGATATGCATGTCTTTGGCGACTTTGGCCGTTACGGTTAGCTCTCCAGTTCCATTACCATTGGAAGAAAATCCAGCCGACAGCGCAACCGGTTCTTCAACCGCGATCTGGTCACTCCCCTTCTGGCCAAAGGGCGTCTTCTTTTCAAACGGGTTGGCGTTCTTGAAATCAGGCACCTGAAACGAACTCTGCGCCAGCGCCGTGTCGGTGACCATTAGCGTCGACATGGCGATACAAACCAGCATCACCCAAAGAACACGCAAGCTGGAGCGGTTCTTTACAGGAAGGCTGAACGAGCAAGATTTTGATTGGGACTTCATCAACATCACTTATTGAGTCTCTAATTTGTGAACTGCCGGCCGCGCTGAACGATCCAGAGGGACGACCGGATC
>CALKXO010000087.1 GCA_938003615.1 uncultured Pirellulaceae bacterium
GCGATCCGAAACCTAATGGAATTTGCCAAGCCGGTGACACTCTGGTCATATTCGTACCACCATCATTGTTGTTCGTTGTATGGGCTATTCGGGGAAATAAGAAATACCGGTTGGAAACAGTCAAGTACCAGTTGAAATACTTGAGCCACGAGCAAGACGGCCAATTCGCGACCGTTTTAGAAAGCTTTGCGGATGCAGGAATGTTTTTTAATTCATCTGCGGAGAGCTGATCGTACCAGTCGCGAAATTTTGACCATTGCGATGAAGACCAAGTTTGTCCCCAAGACGAAGCAATTTGCAAATAGAAATTGTCATATCCATCTGCCACAGGAGTAAATGGTAGTCTACGTAGATAGTATTTAGTTGCGTGTGTATAGAGCGAAGTCCCAGCAATACTCCCATCATTCTCCGCAAACAGAATCGCCTCGGTAGCATAATTATAGAACTGCGGGCCGACCGACAGATCATCTTCAAGTACGATGACGCTACCATACTTTTGAGTCAAATCACCGCAGCTCAGAACATGCTTTCGAAGCCCAAGGTTCTTCTCGTGAAGTATGACTTCTTTGGCTCCGAAACCCCAATCAAAAGATTCCACGAAGTCTCTGACTTTCTTATTTCCCTCAGAATTCTTAAAGTCTACGCTAATCACCAAACGAACATCACTCGGATATATTGCTTGGGACAACGAATCTAGCAGGCGTTTTACTGAACGGTAACGGTCAAAAGCAACCACAACGATGGTCGGATTAACAGACATTAGGCGCACGCCTCCAGAAGATTAAAAATTTCGTGCCACATCTCCGCGTTGGTTTTTGCCAAACTGATTTTTGATTGCTGTAAACGTGAAACAATCTGTTTACGTTGAGTGTCCTGCAGAAGTTGAGAAACCAAGCTTGGAATTCGTTCCGAGTCATCAACAGATGGAATATCGAATTCTGCAACACCAAAATCTTTCAGCAATTCGCCATACTTATGAGCCCAACCAATAGCGATGGAAGGAGTTCCTGTCGACAATGCGCTCGCCAAACTGTGGAATCTCGACCCCAACAAGAACGCTCCTTTTGCGATTTCTTGCTTGAGAACTTTCGGGTCAGAATGTCCAAAAATACATGACTCCGGAAGCGACAAATCTCGCGCTATATTTCTGGCGAGCATTGCGTCTTTACCAAATGTTTCGTGAATGAGAATCTGAACTTGATAACCGGCATTAATTGCTTGCCGGCCAGCCCCCTTAAACATCTCAAGATATTTCGCTTCATCCCACGCTGTCCCCATGTCTAGAACACGCATGTTTGGCACGAGCAATACCTTACGTGTCGAAGAATCGTCGTCAGACCCGGCAGGACCTCCCCCGGGATGGGCGTCGGGTTGGAAAAGCGTAATGTCGGGTGCTTTGCGAAGTTTAGTGCTTTCCTCGAGGCACTCTTTGGCAATCTCGAAAGATTGCTGATCGCGAGTGTATACCAGAGAGCAATGAGAAACCATTTTTTTGAAAAGAATCGCGTTCTCAGGTTTCACAAAAGGCCCAAGCATTTGCGGGAGCATCACAACCGGACAGTTTCTCTTTGAATATGAGTTGGCGAGCGTACAAAAGTTCCTCATCGGTGTTGGCCCCCACATATCACTGAAGGCAAATCCAGAAATATCGAGCATCGCGTCAACCTGCGAACGCTTGACCAATCCGTAAGATGCAAGTCGCGCTTCACTTACACAAGAGGAAAGAACATTTGCTACTTTAAACAAAGGTCCGTACTTTCCCCGGCGACCATCCAGAAGACGAGATGGCCAAATGTACTTTGCACCAATTTTTGCGACTTCTCGATAAGGCCTATCGCTTCCGACTGCGATGCACACTTCGGCGTTTGGAAAACGCGCTCGGAGTCTATCGACAACTGTTCCTAGCATCAATTGCGCGCCTTTGTTTCCAAACCCAGCGCCATGAATCTCAATTAGCAAAATAGCTCCTAATCTCGGAAAGAGGTTTCTTCTGGGAGTAGGGAACCATGGCGTCGGGATCGGGGTACCCCACCGCGATCAGCATGATCACCCGCTCTTCTGGTGAAAGATCCATAGCCTTCTCAATTGCTTGTTCACGAGATTCAATGTCCGGCCAATTGATGCAGCACGAGCTCAGGCCCTGAACCTCAAGTGCGAATTGAAAGCCCATCGCAGCAAGACTGGCGTCAATGTAAGGGATATGCCGGTCTCTTTCGGCTGGAAACGCAGAAAGCTCACCAACCAGCACGATGACGCAAGGGAAGTTCTCAAAAAATCCTGCGGTACCTCCCGGAATTTTTCCAATTCTTTCAGCGTCAGCCGCACGATCGAAAATTCGAAATTGAAATGGCTGCCGATTGCAGGCACTCGGAGCAAGGGTGCCAATTTCGATGGCCCTATCAATTAGCTCTCTGGGAACAGGTTGCTGCAAGAACCAACGACAGCTTCTCCTGCGATAGGCTAAATCATGCAACTGGTCTATGGTAATGCCGATCGGCTTATTCAAGTCGCGTTGGTAAGGTCGCCGCTGAATGTCGTCTTTTGCAGGAGCATGTTTCGAGTCTTCAAAAACACGTTTGGCTTTCGCAATTATCGGATGTGCACCATCGACGCAGTTGAAGTATTCCCCCAGGACATCGCGAGACCAAGCCAAGGTTTCCGCATGGCAAGAATCACTGTCCGAGAGGTTTGCCAAACTATGATACATTCGGACGGTTTCCGCTATGTAATCAAGGGCAAAAACGTCCCTGCGTGGACGCATAATCAGGCCCTTCTCAATTCGGTGGGTGTTTCTTCGCAAAGTGTAAGCAGCGCCGTCGTCTTTGCTGGCATTAAAGCCACGCTTGTGCTTTGTTCTACCCACCAGAACAGCACGGTGTTCTCGACGAAACGTGCCTGAAAACAAGTACCATAGATCACTAAGAACCCCATGGCTCGCACAAACACTGAGTGTTGTCCAATAAAGCTTCTTGGCAAACTGGAACAAACCAAACCGATGAAGCGCCTTCAAAATAGTTTGCTTAACCACGCTGGGCTATAACCCTTTGACACTACGTGAAAACTGAAGCGGAAAAATTTCAAGCAACCGATTTAGCCCTGGAAGATGCCTCTGCAAGAACTCCAGAATGCCAAATTTAAACCGATACTCGGAGATAATCGTGCCGAAAAGGAAAGTCAAAACGAGTGCCAGCGTCCCAGTTGCAAATTGGAACCACAACCCAAACCCCGAAAACAACTGCAACAGAAGAATGCACACTAAATAGGCGACCAATCCCACCAATGCAGGCACGATCGCTCTTGTGCACAACATGCTGATTCTGATGTCAAGTAGTTTTGCGAGGACAATGAATCTTCCGATGTGCGAAACAGTTCCTGCGATCACCAATCCCCACGCTAGTCCCAGCAAGCCAAATCGAACGGTTAACGGGATCACCTGGATAAAAAACAGCACAACCATGACGGCTTGAAAAATCGTCGCCAAGGCTGGTCGACCGATTGCCTGAAAGAAGACGGAGTTGACCGACCCAAGTGCACGGCTTGCGCCCCAAAGGGAAAGCACTGGTAACAGTGCGCTGACAAAGCCGTATTCCGGTTTCAAAAAGAGCGATGTGAACGTGGAACCAAGTGCTGAGAATCCGGCAATCGAACAAGCGGAGAGCATGCATGCAAGCGCGAATACTCTCAAAAACGCCGACAACAATCGATCCTTGTCTCCTTGGAGGCGACTAAACGCTGTGTACATTGTCGTCGCCAAAATTCGCATGAACTCCATCAGAGGCATGCAAGCTAGGCTGTAGGCAACTTGATACACAGCAAGGGCCTCGATCGGCAAGACCTTTCCTGTAACAAGATCACCCCCGCTAACCATTGTGAAGCTAAGCAGCGATGAAACAAAAACCCAAAATCCAAATCTATACAGCTCTCGAAATCGCAACATTGAAAATGAAAAACTGGCTCGCCGACGCTCTAGTGAAAAGCTTAGAACAATCCCTATTAAAACTCCCGCGAGGCGTCCACATACAAGTGCGGTCGCACATGGCCAAATCCACGCCAACAGAACTGAAAGCAAAATATCGGCCAAAGACACTGCAGTCCTGTGAATCACAATTTTGTCAAACTGCATTTCCCGCTCGAGATAGACAAAGCCCATATTCAGAAAGCCCTGCATGACGGGAAGCGCACTGAGCAACCTCAATAGTTCAGCGAGGTCTTCTTTTGCGAAGAACCTCTCGATCGGTTCTGCAAAGGAAAAAAGCAATGCGCCAAGTATTAACCCACGCAATATCTGAGATGTCCAAGCGGTGGATATGTATTCCCTAACGTCGCCCTCACGTTGGATCAAGGCCTGACGCATCCCGGTCTGGGAAAGTTGCTCGACGAACAACATTACGACGACGGCCATTCCGAACAAACCAAGTTCTGACTGCGGCAGGATCGCTGCTAGAATCAATAACCGACCTGCCCCAAGAACACGAGACAACAAACTGGATGCAGAGAGCCACATGGATCCGCGGACGGCCTTCTCTCCCAATTTCCCCGGCGATGCGTTGTCGTTATTACTCAACAACTTCCACCTCGATGGGTGTACTCCGCATCAAGCGGCCATCCTCTAGAACAACAGCATAAAGTTTAGATTTACCCAACCCAATTTGAGAGGCGGCAATACTTTTCTGCTCTCTGCTATCAACCGTTGCGACCGTGCGAAGGTTCTGACAGATCGCTATACGTTTGCCGAGTGATGATTCGACCTGAACTTGCGTCGTCCCTCCAAGTTGAATCCGGAGATTGGAGATCGACAAATTTAGCTTATGGCTGTCGCGATTGACGACGAAAGCGATCGAGCGAGACGCTCGATTTGCCACGACGGAGGCGCCAACACCGACCACTCTTAACTCGTGATAACCGTCACTCATCGCATCGATTTCCACGGCAATCTGATCGGCAGCAGAAAGCTTGCTTAGTAATACGCCATCGAAGTAGATCTCATAGTGTTTAATCGGTGGTGACGCAGCGGCCAGCTTAGTTTGTAAAACAAAGTCGCTGGTGACCGATGCCCCTTCTTCAATGCCCCTGACTTCAAACTCAGGAAACTTTCCAAACGGACAACACAAAGGATCGCCTACCAACAGCAACTGAAAAGGACCTGCTACTGACTGGTAGTATGATTCGGCAAGCGTCGCACCCCTGGCATAGTGAGCGTGCCAGCGAGAAGTCGGAAATTTCGCTTGAAGTGCATAGGGTTCGCAAACCGTCCCGGTAGCACCGGCCGCACCGGCATCAAGAAATTCTGAAAGATAAGTTTGGCTTGATGTCAAGACTCCGCCAGCACTGGTCAGGTTATCGCAGATCGCTCCTGGCAGAAAGGAGCTTTTACTGTCGGCCCAGTCAAATTTTGGGCTGCCAAGCGTTGCCCCGATTACCCGGTCGTCATCAATTGGATAGATATCAGGGCCGATCGATGCTTGCCGGCCAAGCGATTTCAGTTCAGCCACCGCATATGGAAATTGACCTCGGCGACATTTCGAGCGTACGTCTTTGTGGTCAGCGAAGTAAACGTTTCCCCTTGGGAAAGTACCGTCGGCGGCGACACTAGACTCAAGTCGATCCAGCGAAGCCTTCAGAGTCGACTGTAGTTCCCCAGTAACAGCCAGAACCGATGAAAGCACATATCGCTCGCCTTGATCAGAGGTGCCGTTGGCCCAGCCATTTTTTGCCCAGTACGACTGGCTGGAAAAAGATCGTGTCGGATGCAGCCCCTCCGGCAAATCTTCCATGTCTTGCACAAGCCGAATGAAACGAGGTTCTGAACGAAGGGTCAAGAATGCTTCATCTTTCAACAGGACCGAGCGATAGGCGAAGCCAATTTCCTTGGCGCGCTCTAGCAACATTAGTGATTTATTGGCCTCACCTTCTAAAGCGAAGCACTTCGCAAGCGCGTAAACGACGGAGATTTGTTCACGATGTTCACGTTCAAGGCCAGAGAATTTCTCGGTCGCACTAATAAAATTCCCGTCCACGAGATCTTTCATGGCCGAATCGAATTCTCGACCGTCGTCTCCTGTGAAGGGGTTAGCCGAAAGCTTCATCCGCTGCGGATTTGCGTATCGATTGGCATCGAATCTCAAGAAGTTTGGATTTTCCGAAAATGCATTCAAGTGAAAATAAGTCAAGCTGGTAATCGAAGCCCAAGGGTTATGACGCACTAGGCTGTACTTCTGGCCGGTTTGCTTTAAGTAGGTTTTAAGTTCCGGGTTGTTGAAATTGACGCGTGTGGGAAACCCAGCAGAATACGCGATACAATCAATTTGTTTTTCCAGCCTACGACGCTTAATCACCGTCAAGATTGGGTCGAGAATCTCTTGTTTAAACTTCCAAGAAAGCGTGCTTTCCTCACCAAATTTGTGATCCTTTAAGTTTGTCACGCCACGCAGATACACAACGTTGCAAGCTGGAATGTCGCGCAGCTGGACATACTTGTTCGCGACAGCAAGAGAATCTTGCGACTCAGCGTTAACGACCACAAGGACGTTCTCTGGTGCCTGAGCCAACGCGATTTTGACAAAGTCGCCGCGCAGCAGCAAGACAGCAAAAAGCGCATACGCGACGGTGAATTTGGCAAGTATTGGGAGTGTTGTGGAAGACACTCTTATCCTTCACTCAGGCTTTTTTGTGTCGCTTCTTGCTTAGCCAATTCCAGATCATGTTCGACCATCAGCTCAGCCAGCTCTTTGCAGCTTGTTTTCGCTTCCCAACCTAGTTCGTTTTTGGCCTTCGATGGATCACCCAAAAGTAGATTAACTTCAGTGGGACGGAAATAACGCGGATCAATTTCCACATATTTGTTCCAGTCCAAATCAAGAGCCTCAAATGTGAAGTCTAAGAACTGACGAATCGTTTGTGTTTCACCAGTGGCAAGCACAAAGTCGTCGGGTGTGTCGTGCTGGAGCATCATCCACATGCCCTCGACGTAATCCTTCGCATAGCCCCAGTCTCGTTTGGCATCGAGATTGCCAAGATAAAGCTTCTCCTGAAGTCCCAGTTTAATGCGCGTGGCGGCTCGCGTGATTTTTCGGGTAACGAAGGTCTCACCGCGGCGCGGTGATTCATGGTTAAACAGGATTCCGTTGGTTGCAAACATGTCGTAGCCGTGGCGATAGTTGACCGTCTGGTGGTACGCATAGACTTTCGCACAGGCGTAAGGCGACTGTGGTTGAAACGGCGTCTTCTCTGTTTGCGGCGTCTCAATCACATCACCAAACATTTCTGATGAAGAGGCTTGGTAGACACGGGTCTCCTTTTTCTTATTCAACTGGCGAGCGGCCTCCAAGACGTTCAAGGCGCCAATGCCAACAACGTTAACGGTGTACGCAGGAGCATCAAAAGAAACTCGCACGTGACTCTGGGCCCCAAGGTTATAGATCTCGTCCGGTTCAGTATCCAGCACCAGATTCGTGATGCCTTGCCCATCGGTCAGGTCGCCGTAGTGCAAAATCAGCTTGGGCTGCTTTTCATGCGGATCTTGGTAGATATGGTTAATGCGCTGCGTATTGAAAGAACTACTGCGACGTACAACACCATGAACCTCATAGCCCTTTTCGAGTAGAAGTTCCGCCAAGTATGAGCCGTCCTGCCCGGTGATTCCAGTAATAAGTGCTTTTTTCATTGTTCAGTTTTCAGTTTTCAGTTTTCAGTTTTCAGTTTTCAGTTTTCAGTACGCAAAACCCCTGAACTTACGTTCCTTGGCTCACTTGTTCATGGTCTTAGTAAGCGTCATCTTCGTCCGTTTTGATTTCTTGCGCAACTAATTGCTTCCACGTCTGGAACGCATCTTTGCTGGCATCGAATCGCAACAACGCTGCTTCGACCTCGTTCGGTTCAGCTTTCATAACAGGGAACTTTATCAAGAGCCTGAACAGGTCTGCGTGATCAGTCAGGCCCTTGGGTGTGTTGGGACGCGCCGCCATACTAATGACCTTGAGTGCAATCAATTCCACGGGAGCAACAATCAACACTTCTCCAACGCGTTGACATTGCGGAAGTGAGTGTACTTGTCGAACATCCACCAAGTGACGGTTCATTTCAGGTTTAACTTGATGGATTCTAAACCCAAGTCCCTGAGCAACAGTACGCACTCGAACGGCAATATTTAATTCGTGATGCAGATGTTGCCGTAGTAATTCAGCAAATTCAGCGCCAGAAGTTGCCAACACGTCAACGTCCTGCGTCATCCGCGGTGTTTCGACATAGGCATTGACTGCTTGGGCACCGAAAACGGCTACGTCCGATCGGTTCTGGAGAAATTCCAGCACCTTGCGATGAATCGACGCAAGCGATAATTCCTCAGCCATGAGAAATTCCCTGATTGGTAGAGCGTGGTCGGTTGATAAGGAAAATTCGTTTCGCATTTGAGGCGGAGTTCAGTTTTCGGTATGCGGTATGCGGTGCCCCGGGAACTTAGGTTCCTCGGCTCACTTGTTCTTTTTGAAAATCAGATCGAGTTGATCTTTGAGTTCAGGTTCTTCTTTGAGTTCCAGCAGCGGTTGAAGCTCTTCATCAATCAGGTTTCGATCGAGCTTTTCGCCTTGGCGAATGATGACATTTTCAACGTCTGTCCAATCTCGAGGCCGACTGGCGAACGCCTTCAAGACAACCAGATCTTCGGCAGAACAGGTATTAATCTTTCCAGTTCCCGGTACGCCCCACGAACTGGAGCGTTCTATCAATCGCTGTTCGTATGGCATTCCACCCAAGGCCAAGTCAATTCCAATACCTTGTGCGTCCTGAGCGAGAAGCACCCGCGATTGAATCGCAAATTGAATTGGATTTTCAATTCGAGGCTGATATTTCTCAAGTATTTTCTCAATGACGGCAGCCTCTGATCCAAAATCGACCAACAATGTCACATCGACGTCGCGAGTCAACCGCGGCTCTCCCCACCGCTGAACGGCGACTCCACCAATGAAGCAGAACTGATGCTCAAGCGCATCGAGATACCGCTGCAACTCGACGGCCGTCTTCCAAAGAGCATCCGAAATCAACTCGACTCACATAATCTTAAGTGTTTCTGCAATTCCAAAATTCGAAGCCGAGACATCCAAGCTTGAAAAATGACCAGCCCATTGCTGTCCCGGTTCGGCTCAGCAAATGCGCCTAACATTTCAAGGCCAGCATCGTCTGTGAGATTCCGCAATTCCTCACGACGAATGCGCTCAAGTTCAGGTCCGGCAGTTCGCCAAGCTTCGATCCAACGTTTTTCTTGTTCGGTCGGCATTGGTTTATCGAGACTCAAACGGGAAACGGTTTCTTGGCAATCGCCAAATTCAAGTACTCGATTAATTCCACGCCGCCGCCCGGATAAATCAAATCACCTAACGCTGACAAAATTTGGCGATCCAAAACCGATGCGTTGGCAACCATAATCTGCCTTAGATCAACGGCATCCTGTAGCTTTCGTTCAAATTGACGATACGGAGAAACCACTGCCGAAAACTTACTAGCACAGGCCGCTTCAACCGTTGGTATCCGATGCCCCGTTTCTTCGTCGATTTGACAATAAGTGTCAAGAATCGCTTCGTAACACTGGCTGCTGGGCAGCATCAAATCGATGACCTGCTGTGCCTCGCCTGTAACACTAATTTCATTAGGATCGATGAAGCGCGTGACTACATCGAGTACTTTGGTTGTTAGCTGCGGCCAATGATTGAGGATAGCGTCTGTTGCCGACTGTAATTCGCCGCCGGCAATCAAAACATCGACGTCCTGTGTGGCTCGCGGCTGTGGCAGGTAGCCAACATATCCATACAGCCCCATCAACACCCAGCGTTTAACCCCGGCGTCTTGCAGCACCTCAATCACTTCGTTGGGTTCTACGTTTTCACTTCCATGCCGATAGGACGCGCGATAACTTCGAACGATTCTTGTCGCCGTTTTAATTCCAAAAGCATGACCGGCCGGTTTGGTGGGCAACCCGGTATCGTGACTGAAATCGGTCACGCTGGGCATGACCGATTGCATTGACGCCAAAATTCTTCGGTTACGTTCTTCGGTGGTCAGCATCAAATTAAGTTCGAAAGTCTCTCAAAAACAATGGTTGTGGCATTAGGATTCACGTAGCTGCCTGTCGCCGACCTCTTTGAGAAAGTCTTGGTACGTCTGCTCAATACCCGTTCGCAAATCGATCTTGGCTTGCCAGCCAGTCGAATGCATCAGTGTCATATCGGTTCTTTTGACCTGCGTGCCGTCTGGCTTGGAGGGGTCTGTTTTAATTTCACCTGCAAAGCCAATCACTTCAGCAACGAGGTCAGCAAGTTCGAGGATAGAAACATCCACACCTGTTCCGACGTTAACCACATCCGGTGGATCACCGAGAGTTAACAAATGAAGCAGTCCATCAGCCAAGTCATCCACATGCAAGAATTCCCGGCGCGGTGTGCCCGTTCCCCAAATGGTGACCTGAGCATCTCCCGCTTCTTTGGCTTCATGGAAACGGCGAATTAATGCCGGCAACACGTGTGAGTTCTCTGGATGGTAATTGTCACCGGGGCCATAGAGGTTTGTGGGCATAGCCGAGTGAAACATGACGCCGTACTGCCGGCGATAGAATTGGCACATCTTCAGACCCGCGATCTTGGCAAGCGCATAGGCCTCGTTAGTTTTTTCCAAAGGGGAAGCCAACAGGCATGACTCGGGCATCGGTTGTGGTGCGTTCTTAGGATAGATACAAGTACTACCGAGATATAAAAATCGCTTTACCTTGTTCTCGTAAGCGGAATGAATGGAATTGGCTGCCATTGCCAAGTTCTGATGCATGAATTCGGCAGGGTAGGTGTTGTTTGCATGAATCCCACCGACTTTTCCCGCACAGAAAATGACGGTATCGATTTTGTGGCTTGCAAAGAAATCAGAGATGGCCTTCTGGTTGCAAAGATCGAGTTGCGATCGGGAACGGGTAATCGCGCCACACCCCTTCGCAGCCAGCGCTCTCACGACGGCAGAACCGACCATTCCACCGTGGCCGGTGACCAAAACGTTTCCTAAGTCATCTAAGGCTTCTAAGATTTTCTAAGACCTCTCTCTTGAACTAGCGTTAATGAAAAAAAGTGCTTTACGTTGAAAACAGGGGGGGGAAATTGTGCGCGGACTCCGTCCCTTTCGGTGACACCACCTACAAAACCGTCAGACAAACCTAATGGTTCGCCAGCGCCTAATTTTGGGGTTAGCCGTTTGGGCCCTAGCCACGGTTCGGTCGGGCAAAACCGGGGCTAGCGTCCAAACCGCTAACATGCGACTTCCTAATTTTTTACTTTAACAAACCACTAGCAAAAAAGTTAGCCAGTTCGCCAAACTCAAAGCTGATTCCAAACAGTGAGACCGCCCTATCAGCGAGGATAGTTGAGCCCTGAAAGGCTGTAAATGGCGTTTCAGTGACCACAGCCACAAATTTCATCTATGTCGACCGAGCGCATGGCTAACGTAAGTCCGTAGTGGTTTGTAAAATCAGCTGACAGCCTGAAGATTATTTGGCCGTTGATTTTTCGATGTATTTCTCTCGAGTAATTTCACGAAGCCGAAGGAATCGATCCTCAATTTGTTGTTGGGTACTCTCATCAAAGCCGCCATATCCGGCGACAAAAGCTTGAACCTGGTAGGTAGCTCTGTTGAAGAACTGGGTTCTAATTCGACCCGAAAGGCGGTTTTTGATGCCTGAGATAAAGTACATCAAGCGATTCCAAGACGCAGGTGGATCAACCGGTGCTCCAGCCGTATTGAACAAGGAGAATACAAGAAATCCGCGCTCGCCCGTTGGCTTGCTGAATTCAGCGACAACGTAAGGCCAAGAAACACTTCCGGCCTTTCCACTGTCATCAACAACTTCAAGCTTGGCCTCTTTTCGAACCCTTGAATCTAATTTCCACCCCGAATTCTGATAGCAAGTGGTCAGTTCATGCCAGCCTGGGAATGGCTGATCTAAAGAGACTTGTGCGATACAATTTGGAGCACGATAGGTCCAAAGATCCGATCGCTTTCCAAGATCACTCCCACGCTCTCGATTATCAATCGCGTAGTTGACAACACTCCAATCTTCCAGTTTCGCGGGCAGGTCGGTCTCTTCGAACGGTTGCGTCACATCGACATCGAAGAACCGCACACTTTGTCGCTCGTTGGAGAATGCATAAAACACATCCCAACTGCTCCAGATGCCGGCTAGTGCCAACAAGCCGCAAAGCCCCCAGATCGTGCTACGCCCCGCTAGGGTAATTGGTTTTCGCCCGCGCTTCTTCCGTCGACGCCCCTCACCCACATTATCGCTCTCGAGTGTGGCCCCAGAGATTAGCCTGTTCCAAACCTTGGTAAGCAATCGCCCGAACGGTCCCGATCGCCCAGTCTCCGTATCGACAGGGCCAAACAGGAATGACAAGAATTGATCGGTGCTCAACAGCATTAGCGCCCCAACGAGCAGTGTGCCCCATCCCAGCATCGCGTGTGGGAATCCATGGGCTACACTGACGCCAATTTCATCAAACACGGGAATCAGAAAGATCCGAACGGTGTTCATGAACAAGGCCCAGAAGACAGCCGATCCAAGAAGTGTGATGCTTCGGAACAACGGTCGCCGAAATACCACAACAAACACCACTGCGATAAAAAGCAGTGTGAAAAACGACTGGACGCCGCTACAAGCTTGCTCGATTCCATAGGCTTCGCGTCCGGGAACATGGATCACAGTTCCATCCATGTAGTGTCCAAGCCCAGCTAAGTCCAATAATCGGCTAGTGCAAACGGCGCTGAACGACTGAAGTTTTGTAATCAGCCAGACATCGTATCCAGACGGTAAAGACAAAAACACAAACATCGGGAGGCTTGCCGGCCACAGACTTTTAAGCGTTTCCTTATCAACCGTCCTGGCCAGCAGGCTGGTAATCAACAACATCACACTGGCAGCTGCCGCTGAGGGAAATTTAAACAGAACGCAGGCTAACCCAAACATCAATCCCAACACCAACAGCACATCGCTGGCGACACTTCGATGGAAAGGCATTTTCGCTTCTTTGGGCCAGCGGCTCCAAGCAATCAACACCGTCGCGAGGATCGCGAAAGGAAATGTTTGATAGTGCGGCTTGTCCAAGTGGAGGTTTCGACCGTAAAGCAGCAGCATCGGAAGCTGCGCAATAATCGCAATCGCGTAGGGCAACGCGATTGATTTCCAGTCAACCGAACCTTGCCCCGACGACGAAGATCTTGAAGGGGAAGGGCTGGCGTTGGGAGAGGTTGTGGCCATGTTATTGTTGGGTTGGAAGTCTTTTTACTCACCGCGATGAGTAATTGTGGTATTGGAACAGAGGCGTTTTTCAGGGAAACGCCTACCTGAAAAGGACATTATTTGGGAAGGACCGATGTTAGCAAAGAGGAAACCGTGAATCGCTCCATTTTTGGACCGCTTTTGCAATCCATCATTCTAACATCAACACCCCGATAACGCTTGAGTTTTGCCGATATGCCAGCAGTTTCTCTCCCAGATTGCCAGCGGCACTCAAACCCCCACGCGAAGAAAACCTGACGGCAAGTTAGGGTTTTCCGATTGCGTGGACTTCAAAGCCATTTTGAGCAAGCTTTTCCCGATCCAGTAGATTGCGACCGTCAAACAGGAACGCGGGCTTTTTCATGGCCTGATAGACAGCATCAAAATCTACCTCTTTGAATTCATCCCACTCTGTCAGAACAGCGATCGCATGCGCGCCGGAAGCGGCCGCTTCGGCACTGCTGGCCACTTCAACATTGGAATCAATCAGCTTGCGGTGGTGTTCAGACAGCTCGCCAAATTCATTGACCATCAGATATTCGAGATCGCGTTTGATATGCTCGAGTTTCACCTGTGGATCGTAGATCGTCAGCCTTGCACGCTCTTCGAGCAAATCTCGACAAACATAAATCGCTGCCGATTCACGTGTATCGTTGGTGTCTTTTTTAAATGCGAATCCCCATACGGCAATCCGTTTGTCGGAAACCGTATTGAACATCGTGTGGACGATTCTTGTTGAGAACCGCCGTTTTTGATAGTCATTCATAATGATGACTTGCTCCCAATAGGCCGCAACTTCGTGCAGGCCAAAATGCTCGCAAAGGTACACCAAGTTCAGGATATCTTTCTGGAAGCAACTACCGCCAAAACCAACCGAAGACTTGAGAAATTTTGGACCGATACGAGAATCGGTTCCGATCGCGTTGGCTACTTCATCGACGTCGGCCCCTGTCGCTTCGCAAAGCGCACTAATGGCGTTGATCGATGAAACCCGTTGAGCCAAAAATGCATTGGCGGTCAGTTTAGAAAGTTCGCTGCTCCAGAGGTTCGTTTTGAGGATCCGCTCAGCGTCGACCCAACGACCGTAGATCCCCGCCAGTTTTTCAATCGCATCAGGGCACTCACCACCAATCAGAACCCTGTCTGGATTCAGCAGGTCCTTGACCGCGGTCCCCTCGGCCAGAAATTCAGGATTGGAGAGAACATCGAATGATGCATTAGGATTGGTTGCAGATTGTAAAATACGTTTGACGGCCTCGGCTGTTCGAACAGGAAGCGTCGATTTTTCGACGACTATTTTGTGGCTGTGCGAGCTTTCGGCGATCTGACGAGCACATTTTTCGACGAACTCGAGATTTGCAGCTCGCCCTGCGCCGATGCCAAAAGTCTTGGTCGGCGTATTTACAGAAATGAAAATAACATCTGATTTTTCAATTGACTCAGATACTTCGGTGGTGAAATGCAAATTCCTGCCACGTGCTTCCTGCACCACTTCTTGGAGACCCGGTTCGTAAATCGGCAGCGAATCACTGTTCCATGCTGCAATTCTGGCCTCATTGATGTCAACAACATTGACCTCAATGTCCGGACATTGCTTGGCAATCATGGCCATCGTAGGGCCACCAACGTAGCCAGCGCCAATACAACATATCTTTATGGAATTTGGTGACATTGAAATACAGTTCGCAAGAAGAAGAGGGAGGTGCAATAAAAGTCTGTGCAGCCGTGCAGAATAGTCGAAATAAAACGGATCCTCAACTCTCAAGCGTGAGGCAAAGACCCATCAAGCGTTAGAGACCATTTTAACCCAAAGTGCCAGATCTCAACCTGTGAAATCAACCGCGGAATGATCTCGGCGTAATACGGCATCACTTCTTAACGTTGGTAACAGCTTTAACGATCGCAACAATCGATCTGCCAAGAAACCGATGGGAAGCAGCTTGTTTGGAATCTGGTCTAACCAGCAAGAAAACAATCAATGCCGAGACAATCAGCGCAGCTTGGTCATAGTGATCTGGTTACCCACAGAATTGTGAACCACTTGATCCATGAACGTGCGAATGAGGAACAACCCGCGTCCAGAAACACGATGGAGATTGGCTTCGTCGCGTGGATCGGAAACGTCACTGGGATTGAACCCCGGCCCTTCATCGGAAATCTGAATACAAATGTGTTGGTCCGAAAACTCGGCCTCAATCCGCACCTTGCGATTGTAGAAACTAGGCTCCTGCTTCCGATTGGCAACGGCGTTGTAGTACCGTTGCTCCGTGTCTCCCTCGCGCAGGCCAGAGTCAATCTCCAAATTGCCATGGTGCATCGCATTAGTAATGGCTTCTTCAATCGCCATACCGATCTGCAAACGATCTCGTTCACTCCAATCGGGCAGGTGACCTTGTAGGTTCTCGATGGTTGGCCCAATTAGCGTCGGTTCGTTATCAAGCACAAATACCTGATGCCCGGGCCGCGCACAGAACATAGGGTCGTGGGTGTACTGCATCCTCTGAGCAACTTCCAACAATTGCGCGATCCTGCCAGGCAGGTCGTTTTTTAGAGACTGTTTCGGCGAAAAACTGGTGGCACCGGCCCGAAGCGCTTCCATTGCCATCTGCGCATTGTCGCTATGTGTCATCAGCAAGACGGGCAGAGAAGGGTGTCTTTTCCTTACTTCTACGACCAGTTCGATCCCATTCATTTCCGGCATTTGTAAGTCAGTGACCAGCAAGTCAGGAACCTCCCGCTCTATTAAACTCAGCGCGTCCTGCGCTGAGGCCACCGCGTGAGGACGCCATAACGGGGTTTTCGCAATGATTGACGAAACCAAAAGGCGATCGACAGCATTGTCATCTACGATAAGGATGTTGGCCAAGGCAACTAGAAAGTGGTAAGGTGATCGTGCAATAATATGGCGCGGGCGAACCCGTTACGAGATTATACCTTAAATGTGGTCAATTGAAAAAACCCGCAGCCACCTTGATTCTCTGGCCATCGAATTCCCCGCTGGACACCGCACCTTCACTTTTTACCACGCAACGCCAAACCACGATGAGCACTAGGCACCGAATTCGTCTCGCCGGACCATGGGAAGCTGAGATCATTCATTCTTCCAGCCACGTGGAACTCACCCATAAGCATCTTAAAGCCGTTTTAGGGGGAGGTGTTGATTTGAAGAGCACACCGTTTCTCGGAGACCTTAACCTTCGCCGTAATTTCAACCTACCTACGGGACTCGATAACCAATCCACCGTTTGGCTATGCACAGAAGGATTTCCGGACACTCCCGACCCATTCCAAATTTCTCTCAACCAGCAAGCTATGAACAGGACAGATGGTGCTCCGGCTAGTGGTCAGATGGAATTCTCCATTACCGATGCACTTGAGAGCTTCAACCGTATCGAAATCCTACTGTCCTGCTCTACTGCAGACGCTCCAGTACAAATCAATGCGGACGCCACCAGCGCGCTGGTGACAGCATCTGTGTGGCTGGAAATAGAGTAGCTGTCGGAGTGCTGATCCGGCGGTCGACCGATCTGAATAAAGCTCCTTGTGCGCATGCGGCTACTGCTAGCGTCCCCATAGAAGCGATAGATTCAGATTTATTAGATCATATGGAAAATCTGATGCAACTTTCTGATCCGAAGTTTCGAACATAGATACGTACGTCATTTAGTCAGATTTTCTAGGGTCTCTATGGCGAACAACCCAATGACAGTCTTAGCTACACGCTTAGATAATCGCCCAACCATTGAGTATTTTCGATGCAATCCTCGAATCGGCTTAACCACATCGTGTTGTCTCTGATTGACTACTGGTATTTGTGGATCATCCCGTGCCTACTTGGCGGCGGTCTGGCAACTTTTTACTCATTGTTTCTCCACACCCCAACCTACACCGCACGTCAGTCACTTATTGTGCGTGACGACTTAATGGGAGACGCGTTCAAACCCAGTCGCTTTGAATCACTCGACTCGATGAAGTCTGCCCAGGAGACCATCCTTGAGATCGCCCGCAAGCCGGAAGTCGTTCGGAGCGCTATAGAACAAATGAAAGAGACCAGTTCTTCATTTTTTGGAAACGGTGGCGTCAGCGATCAAGAAATTGAGGCGATGCAAGGGAACATTGAATTCGGTGCACCCAACGGTGCCGAGTTCGGAAGAACCGAAGCCGTTGTTCTCAAAGTCACGACGGAGCAACGCGATCAGGCGAAAGACTTCACCAATCTGTTGCTTGACGCAATTGACTCCAAGCTTAGCGACGTTCGCCGACAGCGGCTCAAGAGTATGCAAAAAGAGCTTACGTTGGCTAGTGAAGAGTCAAGGAAACTTCTGGATAAGTCGTCGCGCGAACTTCAAGAGATTGAGCGTGGCTTCGGCGTAGAGATCACCACGATTCGTGGCCTCAATGACCCCCAAGGTGGAAATTCGTTCGATCTGAAGCTAAATCAGATCCGCCTTGAGCAACGCCAAGCAGTTTCCACGCTGGCCTCCGCCAAAGAACAAAAAACCTTACTTGAGAACGCTCAATCCAACCGTTCCCTTGAACTTGTCACCTCGAGCCAGCTTTTGGAGCTCCAACCGGCGCTACGTGGGATGATGCATAGCCTCAATAATGCTCGAGAAAAACTCTCTGCCGACGAAGGCCGATACCGGCCGCTCCACCCAGCACTCAAAGCTAGCCGAGAGGCCGTCCGGCATCAAAAAGAGATGCTCTTTAATTCTTTAGAGCCTGCGATTGCTGGACTCGACTCGCAGATCGCGATGGCCGAATCCCAAGTTGGTCGTTTGAACAAATCGATCGTCGAGCTGGAAAACAAACTGCTAGACTTGACCGCTCAGCGCGTGCCGTATCACACGCTTCAGGAAGAAGTGAAGAACAAATCAAAAGTCTACAGCGACGTCCAAGCTCAACTGTCACAAATTCAATCCTACACCAGCTCATCCGACAACATTGCGTTGTTAACTCGTGTGGGCGAGCCACAGGTTGGGTCGAGGCCAAATGGTCTGGGTAAAAAAGCGTTCGTTCTGGTCGGTTTCATGGGCGGACTTTTAGTAGGACTTGGGCTAGTCGCCTTAGCTGTGCCCCCATCGGGTACGAACATGGCGTATCAACCCGTGATGATGCCAATGAGCGGAGCCCAAGCGCCGCTGACGTCTAAGTCGGCCGATCCAATGAGCACGCGATCTCAAAGCGTGGCTCAACAGCCTTTGTCTTCGTCGATGGCCTCCGTGCCCGTCGCTCCCCAAGCCATGCAAGTGGTCACTGAAACCGTATCAGAATCGCGACTGAAATCTGTTGCACAACAGGAACAGCAACGCAAACAGACGAAACCCGAAGCCGCTCCGAGCCTGATGACAAATGCTCTGGAGTCCATGATTCCAGAGTCGGTTGCCAAGCATATGTCGAATTTGAAAAACAAAGGGAAAACGAGTCCTTCCGGCGGTAAGCTGGCGGGCGTCGCCGCTGTGGCCGCATCATCAGCGCAGATTCTGAAACCCACCTCTCCGCAAAAACCTGTTGCGATTCCTGAGTCGCTTGATTCGATTCAAAACACGCTGCGTGACCTAGACGCGTCCAAAGAGAAAAGCCGCCAAGAAAAACAAATCGGCACTCCTGAACCGACGATTGAGCAACCCGACATCGTTGTCGTGGAGCGCAAAAAGACCATGGCACCAGAAGTTCCCGATTCTATCGCGGCCGGACGAATCACCGCCGAATCGCTGATTCAGTCCAGTGAGCGTCGCGGGAAATCTCAGTCAAAACCTTCCAGTTCACTCGCCGACGACTCCATCTTGCCTAACGTCAAAGCAGAACTGGAGGATCCCAACAAACAAAGCGGCAATTCGCCATCGCAAATCCCATCAATCTCAGATTACGCCAGATCGTTAGAGAAACCCGTAGATGAAGTCTTAGCAAGCAAACGAGCGAGCGAGTTCCAAGATCCATCTGACTCGACTCTCTCAATGGAGCGGAGACAATCCAACGTGCGCCCCATAGACATCGCCAAATCGCTTGCCGAACATGACAGCATCCGAGGCATCGTGGATGACATACGGCCTGGCGAGTCGGATCCAAATGCACCAGCAGAGTCGAGCCAACGCGCCGTCGAAGCGACCATCCCCGCTAAGGTCAGCGATAATTCGTTGGCTGGGCTAATGCAAGAGGCTCGCAAATCCGCTCCGGAAGCCATCGCGCGAAAATCCAAAACGGATGTCAGTGCTGCGGAATTACAGTCCGCTTCGAAATCGCAACAGACGTCACCGCCGTTGGACGACCCCAAATTACGGAACGCCACAAAGACAGCCGCTATTCCGCAACAAATCAGAAGCCTAACCGGTTCGATCTCTACTTTCGCGCGTCCGACTGGCCAGCAGTCACCGACGCCAGAGAACGATAGTTAGTCGTCCGCTTCGTTGTCCCTCAAAAGGACTCGATTGGGTTCGGTTGGACTCGGCGGAGCCGTTGATGTTTGCCAGTTCGTAACAAAAGCGGACCTAACTCTGACCTAGCGCGGGCCAGCGCCGTGGTGCGGTCGCGATCAGTCCAATTCGATCGCTCCCTCGGCGATCATTTTGTTTCCCTTGGCCACGATCTGTTTGATGATCGCCTTTTACTTGCCAGACAACTGATTCAGATCGCCCAGTTCTCTGATGACATCCATCGCCTTCCGCGGCGAGTGTTTCTCCATCAGCTGAACTTTCGCCAAGTTAATAGCCTCAGTACGCTGCTGTTTCGTCGATTTTCTGAATCTGCCGAAATGTCTTGACCGGCGCGTAACCCGCAAGTTCGCGGAACATCGACAGCAAATCGCGTTGCTCACAATCCACCCAAGATACCTCCGGCGATATTGACCAGCGATAACAACAAAGGCATCCCAAACATGGTAGGGACGACAAAACTCCAAACTAGTAATCGACAAACGGCAGAAACACGATTTGTCTTAATGCCGCTGATGCCACACCGAATAAAAGATAGATCGCGGTGAACAATCACCAATTGATATTCCCAAAAAGCATCGTACGACGTAAATCGTCTACCTACGCTAAGGGCGCGGTTCGGTAACCTAGCCAGAAATCGTGAATTCATCGCCGAAACTACGAAGACCGGTGCCAGGCTTGTTTTTTTACCCCAATTCAAGCAAACTGACGCTTAAGCCACGTTGTCAGTCCGCAACAGTTCTCCCTGTTGGGGCTGAGTCTCGCCCCAATTGAATTCGATATCTAATCAAGCGCCAACATGGATTTCTGTTTACTGGCCTATCAGCAAATCGACCCGACAACGTGGGCTGCCGCCGCTTCGGTGCTGATGATTTCGATCTTCTTCAAGTTCAATCGTTTTTGGAGTGTCCGAAATTTTGACTTGCTACTAGTCATTTCCATGGCTCCGTTTCTGATCATGGTCAATCACGGAATGAATTTGGCCAATCAGCACCAACCGGAGCCCGACCCAACTGCAGTCACTCAGGCCGCAAACCTGACCGACGAGTCTCTCTCAGATCAATCATCATCTGCCACCGAGTCGTCTGTGGAAGTATCAGTCGATCAGAATCTTGCCGAACCACCCGGTCGCGTCCTGCAGCGCACGGGCTTCATTGGCCTGTTCGTGGTCGGAACAATCTATCTGATCCGGATGCTGATCGACCCAGTTTTGGTCCGACGGCCTTTACTTAATCCGAACCTGTCACTCGGCGGCCTGATTTTTCTCGGCGCCTGCCTGATCATGTTGCTCTTGGCCAATATTTTTAGTGCAAAACCAACGACCGATGAACTGAACATGGTGAAATCGACCATCCGCATGGCCAAACGACAAGCTGCCGACGAAACTGAATCTCTGTCGCTTCGCAAGCGCGGACCGGGATACCAAATGCTGTTTTTGGTCGCCGTGATTTCAGTCTTCTCAGACAACGACCAAGTCGATGACATTGTGATCGATCAGGAAGCCAATCTGGAACGCTACATTTTAGTGTTGAAGATTCTGGCGATCGTCAGCCAATCGCTGATCGTGTTGGGATTGATTTTGTTCGCCGTCTTCAACTTCAATAGTTTTTACATTGGTGTCGGTATCGCGTCAGTTTATCTGTTGCTGCCCTATACGGCGATCTACACCGGCCATGTGGAACACGCGCTGCCCGCTGCGCTGATGTTGTGGGCGCTGGTGTGCTTTCGAAAACCAGCACTGGCCGGATTGCTGCTTGGGTTGGCGACCGGCGCCTCCTACTACCCTCTGTTTTTGCTGCCGCTGTGGTTGAGTTTCTACTGGGAACGTGGTGTCCGACGGTTCGCGATCTGCTTTGGTGTTTCAATATTGTTCTGCATCATCGGCCCAATGTTCACTTCGATCTCCGTCCCCGACTATTTTCTCCAGCTGCAGAAAATGTTCGGTTTCTGGCAACCGCTAATGGAGGGACTGGAGGGGATCTGGGCGCTAGGCTGGGATCGCGTTTGGCGACTTCCACTCTTGGTCGCGTTTGTGATTCTCTGTGCCTCATTCACCATTTGGCCCACACGAAAAGACATCGGTATTCTGATTGCGTATAGCGGTGCGGTCATGATTGGCGTCCAATTCTGGCATGGCTTCGGTGGAGGATTATTCGCCGCGTGGTACCTGCCGATGATGTTGCTAGTGTTCTTTCGCACTAACCTGACCGGACGAACTGCCACGACGGAACTGCGTGCTCTACGCACTTCAAATTAGCCTTACGTTCTCGTGCGTAGCTTGGTCGCAACTGAGCACCAGACTGACATCTGGCGACTCAAACTAGAGGCGACTAACGATTCTTCCGGTCAGCCAGACTATTCGGCTAGCACAATCGTCAGCGCATCGACTCTTGCGGACAGCGCGTCGCTGTCGTGTCGACACCAAGGTTATGAACCGTTTTCTCAAAACAGTATTGCTGGCTCTGGTGATTGTCGGCGGCTTATGGGTTTTGCTCAACCAACAGCAAATCCAACAGGCCGGCGGTCTATCCGCGTATGTTGCTCAAACCATCGGCAGCCCAAGAACGAATAACTATCAGCATTCTAGCTGGACGGCCGGACCTGACTCGTTCCAACAAACGGCAGGCGACTGGCAGACGCCCAACCCATTCGTCCACCAGCGGACCGGTTTACGCCCTGACCTTTCGCCGACAACGAATCCATCAACTCCATTTCAGTTTGCCAGCCAGCGCAACTTTTCTGTCGGTAGTCGACCTGGCCTCCCCCCCCGATCTGCCAACAAGATCCGGATCGCGTCCTTCAAAATGAACGCCCACTCCGATCCAGCTGCGCAGCTACGCGCGTTAGAACTGTTGACGGATCTTTGCAGTCAATTCGACATTGTCGCATTTCAAGAAATCAACAGTCGATCCGTTTCCTTGTTAGAGCAAATCGGACAAAGGGCGGCCGCCCATTCGGGAGGCGCTATTCAGTTTCGCGCAATTTCGGACATGGCAAAAGTTGCACCGGGCGATCCGCTATTTGTAATTCTGTATAACACCACGACGTTGGATCTTGATTTTGCTCAGTGGTACTCCGTTAACGACCCGGAGGAACTCCTCGCACGCGAACCACTTGTCGGATGGTTTCGCACGCGCGGCGTCGCCCCTGAAAAAGCGCTTACCTTCACGCTGGCCAACATTCAGCTAGACGATCACCGACCGGATCTTGAACTGGCCTATTTGGGTGAACTGTTCAGAGCGATTCGACAGGACGGACGCGGGGAAGACGATGTGATTATCACTGGTAACTTTAACGCCGGAGATCGCGGACTATCTGCGATGCGAGAGAGAGCCGGTTTAACTTGGGTGGTGTACGACACGGCGACCTCCACCGACAAGGAAAGCCAATACGACAATTTGGTGTTTTCCCAAAACGCTACCGTAGAATTTACGGGGCAGGGCGGTGTCTTCGATTTTCTCTCTGCCTACAACTTACCACTGGCCGACGCCAACGCCATTTCCCAGCACATGCCAGTCTGGGCAGAATTCTCAACGCGCGAAGGCGATCAACAAGTGGTGCCCATGCCCCCGCGCAACGTCTCCCAACGATCGGAGCATCAATCCGGCCACGACCGGCCGCCGATCAATCGACCTTCTTTCTAAACGGCACCGACTGATTCTGCTGTCTGGGATTGTGAGCACTTAAACCAGAAATATTTGGAACCGATCATCTTTCTGGCCCAAGATCTTTTTGGCCTCTATTTTCCAGCGCCAAATGTCTGCTCATGGACCAACTTCCACCCCAAACAGCTATTTGCAAGCATCAATCTGGCCGAAAAACAGCAACTTCGCCATTTTGAGCCACTTTTCACTTGCCATTCGCCCGAAACTATCTAAAGTTCCAGCAATTCGAGCTGTTTTCGAAGCACGAATCACTTCACACCACGTGAACTTTCTCACTATTTGTAAAATTTGGCGGATTTCGGCATGGCGACTACAAAATACGATGGTGCCCAAGCACTGATCAAGACTCTGGACGAGCTTGGAATCGAATATATCTTTGGCTATTCCGGCGGTGCTGCGATTCCAATTTTTGACGCGCTAGAGACTGTCGAAACCAAAATGAAGTTTATCCTTGTTCGCCATGAGCAGGGTGCCGTTCATATGGCCGACGGATACGCTCGTGCAACCGGAAAACCGGCGGCCGTTCTAGTAACCTCTGGTCCAGGTGCTGGAAACACAGTTACCGGTCTGATGACTGCGATGATGGACTCTGTTCCTATGATCGTGATCTGCGGCCAGCAAGTTACCTGGATGCTGGGCAAAGACGCTTTCCAAGAAGCCGATATCTTTGGCATCACGATTCCTGTTGTTAAACACAACTACTTGGTCAAAGAATCCAACGACCTCCCACGCGTTGCGCGTGAGGCTTTTCACATCTCGACGACCGGTCGCCCTGGTCCCGTTCTGATCGACGTTCCAAAAGATGTTTCTCAAGGCGATTTTACTGGCGACATGAACGCGCCGATGGAGTTGCCCGGCTATCAACCAGAAAAATGTAATCTCTTTACCGACAGAGACATTGATGAAGCCGCCCGCATGATCGCTCAGTCTCAGCGACCTGTGATCCTTGCCGGCCATGGTTGCATGATTTCCCGCGCTGACCAAGAACTAATGAAGTTGGCGACTACGATACAAGCACCCGTTACCTCAACGTTACTGGGCAAAGGTGTTTTCCCAGAATCACACGAACTGTCACTGGGCATGTTGGGGATGCACGGAACAGCCTACGCCAATAAAGCGATGGTTGAGTGCGATTTGTTGATCAATATCGGATCGCGCTTCGATGACCGGATCATTGGACAGGCCGATAAATTCTGTGCCGATGCCAAGATCATCCACATCGATATTGATTCGGCCGAAATGGACAAAATGGTTCGGCCCGATGTTCAAATCATCGGCGATGCCACGGCTGCTTTGAAGAAGCTGAACGCTCACAAAAGTGTCAAAACGCTGCCGACAGAACAATGGCTGGCCAAGATGGAGAGCAACAAAACCAAATTCCCGCTAAACTTTAAAAAGCAGGGTGGTTTGAAGATGCAGCAAGTCATTCACGAACTGTACGAACAAACCGAAGGCAAAGCGATCGTTGCGACCGACGTTGGCC
>CALKXO010000088.1 GCA_938003615.1 uncultured Pirellulaceae bacterium
AAACCTGAGCATGTCAGCGAGTCCTGATGCGTCAGATTTAGCTGTTTTTTATCCAGACAACTCGAACTCAAAATTCCAGTTCACGCTGAACCAAGACAATACTTCAAACGTGTCACTCGAATCGCGGCTTGGGAGTGTCCAAGTTGAGGGGCGCTATTCGATTCCTTGACATTCTCAATCACCGGTTCCTGTATGTTGGAGATTGTGGCGTCGATGGATTGGTCGCGCGGACGAAGAGAGTTTTCCGCGGGAACTTTGGAGAGGTTTTTTTGAGCACGGTGACTCAAGTAAGTTACTGCCAATGAGGTAGTTGCAAAGACCTGCGCTAACAAACTCGAACCAAGATTCAGTTGAAATCTATCGGCTAGGAACTGAGTTGCCATGCAGAGGGCCACTGGAAAGCCTACACTTGCAAATACAGATGCTCCGATAAGTCCAACATATAGAGACCGTAGCAAGTGTTGAGTTTCAGGGTTTCGGTAGTGGCGTAGATAGTGGGCCTTGACTGCATCGAGAGTATCTACTCGGACCGACTGGAACCCCGTTTGTTCCCAGTTGTCGAGCGCACGAACATGGGCAACGAAGACGTGTTCTAGTGTCTCAGCCTCGATTGTCTGTGCGAACGCATCACGGCTATCGAACTCGACTTTGGCCCCAGACGAGGAGGTTCTAACAAAACGCCCGTCACGATCGTCCCGAGGACCAATAGAAGCAATACAGGGAGACACACTGCGAGTGCAATCACCGCGACGCCAACCCAATGATTGGAGCTTAATTTTCGTCTCTTCATTATTGGGTCGTCTGAAAGTAGGGGAGTGGGATACTTGCAAGCTTACTTTGGTCGGACCGCGCCATTGCCTCGTGAGGTTTTTTTTTAGGCACACTGAAACGTGAGCGCAGGACAGGAGTCGAAAGAACAACTGTTGCTGGAGGATAGCTTTCTTGTGACCACGGGAGAGGGATCGCATGTGGCGTTTTGGAGACAATGCTTCCTCAAGTTTTTGGTTGTTACCTTCAGAACCTTTAGACTTACTCAAGAGGCTGTCTCCTTTTTCGGACGTTCCGGCAAGCCGCTCAAAAAGCTGGTGGTAAGATGCGTGTTTAATTGTTAGGCTAAAACTTTGACTTGAAGATGCCACCGGCGGGAGTTGACAATGTCGAACCCAAATCAATGGTGCCAACTATTTCGCCGCATGCCCGTATTCGGAGGCGTCACGACGGAGACGCTTGAGTGGTTGTTGGCTCGTTCGGAAACCATCAACGTGGCAGCGGGAGACTATTTGTTTCAGGAAGGCGAGGCTGCCAGTTCCTTTTTCGTCATTTTGGAAGGTGCGGTATCGGCTGAAAGAGATTGGCGGGGTACGCCGGTACATCTGCATCGGTTGGTCGCCGGAGACTGTGTCGGAGAAATGGCACTTATCGAGGTCCAGGCTCGTTCCGCCTCCGTCCGCGCGATTGATGATGTCGTCACCGTTGAGGTGACACTTAGGACGCTTCATCAGCTGTATCGACATAACCTTGAACAGTACGCGATTCTGATGATGAACATGGGGCGCGAGGTCAGTCGTAGACTGCGTCAGGCCAACGACAGACTTTTTGAATTAGACCAATCAGCACTCTGTTTAGACGCTAAGCCAGCGCAGGTCAACGCGGCGTTTGAACTCGATATGTTACGAACGCTGATGGACCATTTGCCCGATTCCATTTATTTCAAAGATCGCAATAGTCAGTTTCTCAGGGTGAGCCGCGCCCAAGTAAAAAAGTTTGGGGTTTCCTCTGAAGCGGAAGTGATTGGTAAAACGGACGCGGATATCTTTACTGAAGAGCATGCTATCAGTGCGCGGCAAGATGAATTGGAAATCATGCAAACCGGCCTGCCCATCGTAGACAAAATTGAACGAGAAACTTAGGGCGATGCTCCCGATACTTGGGCGGCATCGACCAAACTGCCTTGGCGTGACGCTGCAGGAGTAGTGATTGGAACATTCGGGGTGTCGCGCGACGTTACCGAGCAGGTGCTTGCCGAAGAAGCGCTTAAAAAGGCGAAAGACGAAGCCGACCAAGCCAATCGGGCGAAGAGCGATTTTCTGGCCAATATGAGTCACGAGATCAGAACGCCAATGAATGCGATGATCGGCATCAGTGAGCTACTGTTGGATACGAAGCTGACCTCAGGCCAACGCGAATACTTGACGATGGTTCTCTCTTCCGGCGAAGCGTTGTTGGAATTGATCAATCAGATTCTCGATTTCTCGAAGATAGAATCCGGCAAATTTGATCTCGACCACGAGCGGTTTGAATTGCGAGACGTCGCGAGTAACACGATTCGAGCACTAGCGGTTCGCGCTCACAGTAAGAAACTTGAGCTCGCGTTTTCGACGGCTCCGGATGTGCCGGACTACTTGATGGGTGACCGCCATCGCTTTCGTCAGGTGATTGTCAATCTACTTGGAAACGCGATCAAGTTTACCAATGAAGGTGAAGTGGTTCTAGAGATCACTCTCATTGAAAAAACCGACAGTCACGCCGTCATCCGGGTCGAAACTCGAGATACGG
>CALKXO010000089.1 GCA_938003615.1 uncultured Pirellulaceae bacterium
GCTCGATCATTCATATCCATCACCCGTTTCCAGGCCACAGTACGCGCGTCAATATTCAGGGACTTAGATGTCGACTGCAAATTGTTGTCGATCATCGCCGCCAACAAATTGTGTGCCTTCTCCACCGCCGAGAAGTCACCCGTGAAATGCAGGTTGATATCTTCCATCGGTAAAACTTGCGAATAGCCGCCACCGGTTGCCCCGCCCTTGATCCCAAACACAGGGCCCAAGGATGGTTCACGCAGAACGGCGGTCGCTTGTTTGCCGATTTTATTCAGTCCCTGAGCTAGACCGATCGAGACGGTCGTCTTCCCTTCCCCCGCGGGTGTCGGTGAAATCGCGGAGACGAGAACCAGATTACATTTCTCAATGCGCTCTTGATCAATCAACTCCAACGGAAGTTTAGCTTTGTGCCGTCCGTAAAGATCGATTCGATCGACGTCGATACCAAGCGCTGCTGCGATCTCGGTGACGGGTTTGAGAGTTGCCTTCTTGGCGATTTCAATATCGGAGGCCATCTTGGTTCGCATCCATTGGGCGTGGTTGGAAATCAAGAAGTTAAGCCCTTTTAGTGCTTTTTTCAACCATGGGCAAAAGAAGGGTTGATCGTTTCCGTCGCTATAAATCTACGGTCTCACAAACACTACGCTCGCTTTGCCCACAAGGCGAACTCGTTGGCGTTCTCGGCTGGGAGAGACGTTGGCGTTTTCTTCAGTAGGAAGCGTTGCTATTGAACAGGTTGCATTGGATTAACTTGCTCCAAACCAGCTCGATCACTTGGAGTTAACGAGCCCGTGAAGTTTTCTACGACGGCGTCGATTTCGTTGAACACAACCGTACAAACCCTCGGTTTTAGAAAAGGCACGATTCGTCCAAAACGAAACTCGTGAACCGTGTAATCGCCGATCTGCTCGATCGACGATGGTTCAATCCCCGCGACATCCGCCACAGTCTTGCGCCAGTCGGTTGCACCGTTGGTTTCCAATTTCGCGATTTGCCTAATCTTAGCATCCGCTCCCGGGGCCAAAACGGCTTTGTCATACCAGCCGGACGTTAACCGCGGAAACCAACACAACGGCGAAAATCATCGAAGTGCCCCTGCGATGAATTAGGAGCTTGAACGGTCGCTTCCATCACACACCAGTTGCTTTACGAGTTGCCTACCCTCGATTGCTTCTTTTGCCGTCGGCCACACACAAATAACAACGTCTTTTGTCCAACATTTATTCCACAACACAGGAAACGGGGCTCTTTTGGAAGATTTGGTAAATATAGTACGAGAGTACAAAGGCCCCGGAGTCATAAGATGACAAAATTGCAAATCCCATCGATCAACCGCGCGACGCGCGGCGCGGACATCCCGAAACACGAACGCTGCCGATCAATGTGTCGTCGTGGGGCAATTGTCGGATTGATTGCGATCGCATCGCTGTTGCCTGCCGCGGGTGGAAATAAATCGTTGGCGGTTCAACTCGCCAACCAAGACTCCAACCCAGATTCCGATTTACAACAACCCAACGTTGTTCTCATTGTCGCCGACGGCCTTGGCGTTGGCGGTTTGAGTTGTTATGGAAATGAAGTTTTCAAAACTCCCAACCTCGATCGCTTGGCCGCATCCGGAATGAAATTCAACAACGCATATTGCAGCGCACCGGCCTCTGCGCCGTCGTTGGGGATGCTATTGACTGGACAGGAGGCCGGCAGTTGCTCGATTCGGGTTGATACTGGCGGCGTACCACTACCGGGAAAAGATGTCACTATTGCCGAGATGCTCAAGCAGCACGGTTATCAAACCGGCGGTTTTGGAAAGTGGGCGTTGGGAATTCAGGACTCCGAAGGCGATCCTTTGAAGCAGGGGTTTGATGAGTTCTTTGGCTACTACCACCAAACTCATGCGCAAAATCATTTTGCCGAGTACCTCATCCGGAACGGCGAATATGAGCAGTTGCCAGAAAACCTATTGGCCAACATCAGCACCGAAGACTCAGGATTTGTCGCGGAGGTAAATCGTGTGACCGGAAAACCATTGACGTGGACTCCAGAATTGATAATGGGCGAGGCCAAGGACTTCATTCGACGAAACAAAGAGCGCCCCTTCTTTTGCTATTTACCGTTAACGTTGCCGCATGGACATTTTCATATTCCGGATTCTGATCCTGCGTTAACGAAATTCAAAGGACGTGGGTGGTCTGATTGGGCGATCGCCGCGGCGACAATGACGCAACGTTTGGATTCAGAGGTAGGCGCTCTGCAACAGTTGTTGAGCGATCTGGAATTGGAAAAAAACACAGTCATCATTTTTTGCTCTGCCAACGGGGCAACGATGCGATTTGATGGAGAACTGGATTCGGCCAAACTCTGGCGTGGATCCGGCAAGAGCGTCTATGAAGGCGCATTGCGGATACCGATGATTGTTAGCTGGCCAGGACAGATCCCTGAACAAACTGAGTCGAACTTGGCGGTAGGCCTCAGCGATGTTTTCAGTACTCTCGAAGACCTTACCGAACAGGTTGGCGTCAAAGGAAAAAACGATCAGCAGGCAGAGCCACAAGAAGAGTTTACAGATCCAAGACGTCATTCTTTTTCCTTTGCACGCGAGTTGATGGGAGACACGACCGCGCAAAAGCGGCACGAGTTCTTTCTCTGGCAGTGGGCGGCTTATAATCCGGGAACTGGCCACTGGCATCCCGCCATGCAGGCTGTCCGTTCTGTGAACTGGAAACTGCTACGACACTCGGCCGAAAAACCATGGGAGCTGTATGATCTTGCGACCGACCCGACCGAGGCAACCGACTTGGCCGACCAACGCCCGGAACTGGTTGCGCGAATGGAAAAACTGTTTCAAGTCAACGTCTCGCCTGCTTCGCCTCAGCGCGAGGCCATGATCGGTTGGAACGCGCCGTTCAAATGGGTCGGTCGTGATGAAGGGCGTTTGCTTTACGAATCGAAGATCGAAAATGTGGTTGAAGAATCGGCCTCACAATTCAAAGGGGTCACCTTCGACAATGATGCCATCTTGCTGGGGATGTCGAAAAAGCAGGATTCCACCGGAACCATCCATTTGAATTTTGCTTGGCAGTTGAAGTCTGGAAGGCGGCCCGATCGATTTGTTCACCTTTGCGACACCGAGGGCACCATCATTAAGCAGCTATCGGGCGACAAGACGATCTTCTCTGATGTCGATCAGGACAAAACGGTAGTGGACTACATTGCCGTCACTCCCGAACAACTTGAATCGGCGGATTCTGTTGCCGTCGGCTTCTATGACACGATTCGCAAATCAGCAGTTGTCGCCAACGGGACCACCGCTCAAAAATACAAACTGACAGTATGGGAAAAGCAAACCGACTGACGCGTCGAGCTAACCCTTGACACCGCTAGTGCTGATTCCTTCGACGAATGTTTTCTGTGCCATAAAGAAGACGACGATCATTGGAATCGAGAACATCACGGCCGCCGCCAATAACAGATGCGTCTGATCTCCGTAGGAACTAACAAAACGCTCCAGCCCGTATGCCAGCGGGAATTTCTCTGGATCGCTCAGATACAAAAGGGGGCCACCGAAATCGTTCCAAGTCTGCACAAATTGAAACAGCGCGACCGTTGCCAGTGCCGGCATTGAGAGCGGCATTACGATTCTCCAGAACAGCCCCCAATCCCCCAGTCCATCGATGCGGCCCGCCTCCAACAGTTCTTCGGGAATCGAAATAAAGAACTGACGCAACAAGAAAATGAAAAACGCATCGCCCAGAAACGTTGGCCCAATGATGGCCCACAACGAATTGTAGAGACCAAGCTCGCTGATCAGGATAAATCGGGGCACCATCATGATTTGCCACGGCAGCAACATGGTAGCGATCACGGTCAGCATCACCCACCGCCGACCGCGCCATTGCACCCGGCACAGCCCATAGGCAACCACGCTACAGGAGAGTGTGGTGCCGATGACGCAACCGACACACATCAGCAACGTGTTGGCCAAGTAACTCCCAAAGGGCATACTGCCAATCGCCTGACGATAATTGGCCCACTGCGCTGATTCTGGGAAGCTGTTTGGATTGCGCGCCAGTTGTTCTGGGGTCTGCAAAGAACCGCTGACCATCATGATCATCGGCAGAGCGAATATGAGACTGACCAATATCAGTAGGCCATAGATTCCAACTTTTGATCGGAAAGACATTAGCGCTTGCCTCCCAGATAGCTATCGACCGCGCGCTGACATTGCTCCACGCGTCGGTCCAGTTGTCTATCGTCCATCGGCAGCATCATTGCGTCGTACGCCAACGATTCGACCTCTCGCTTGAAAGCGGCAGCTCCGGGAACAGCAGGAACGGGAAACTGATTCTTACTGCCGGCAAGATCCACAAACGTTTTGAACAGCGGGGTGGCCTCAAGGTATTCCTGAAACGATTCAGTAGCGGCGACTTCTTGAGTTGCTGGAATCCAACCGCCGTCGACGTACCACTGAGCCGCGCGGCGTGAGTCCTTCGATCCGATCCAGAATTTGGCGAATTCCCAAGCACCTTGCGGGCATTTCGCGCCCGAGGGGACAACAAAAAAGTTCCCGTTCACCCATCCTGCATTCTTCCGAGCGCTTTTGTCAGGAACGCAGTTTCCATCAGCGTCCGGATAAGGCAACGGGCACACGCCGAACTTAGGTGCCGATTTATCGAGACTCGTCCGCTGCTTTTGAAACGCCACGATATCACGGACGCGCCATTGTCCATCCATCATCGCAACGTAACGGCCCACAGATTCATCATTTCCAATTGGTAACAACGGAAACGTCTTCCCCGGCAATGATTGGTCGGCTTGGCGGAATGAAGCAAGATTGTCTGCGCCATAGCGTGTCTGAAAAGACCGCAGCCAACTGATTGCCGCTCGGTTGCCGGTATGAGCGACAGTGGCGGTCTGCGTCGCAGAATCGTAGAACGAACCACCGAACACAGGCCCCCATGCCCACAAACGACGCGCGTCGGGTAGATACCCAACAGGACTCGTCAGCGTCTGAGAACCGGGAGGGGCGAAGTGTTCGGCGACTGCATTAAGCTGCTCGATTGACTGCGGCACAGGCAGTCCAGCGGCATCGAGTGCGGAGGCATTGTAGAACAGGGCGCGAATGTCCAAACCATTACACAGCCCAAACAACTGATCTTCTACGACCGACAAACGCTCGGCGGCGGGAAACAGTTCAGCTCGTATGCTTTTGATCTCATCCGCATCGGCTAGGTCTGACATGGGAGAGATCACGCCGCGCCGCGCCCAGTCCGCCAGAACAGGATCGTCTTGGTTGACCAGATCAGGCGGATCGCCGCCGGCAACCGCCAAAAACAATTTTGCTTGGAGGTTGTTACCCGGCATCGCTATCGCACGCACGCGATACTGCTGTTGGCTGTTGTTGAACTGCTGCACGATGGAATCGACAACCGCTGAATCCTTACCGCCCCAGAAGTGCCAGAAGATGATTTCCTCGGCCGAACTGCTCTGACTTTGTTCAAGTTCAACGGCCGAACTTGCACACCCCGAGAGCATCAACAACATTGGGATGAGGGCCGCGACAAGCAAACGGACAGCGTCAGTCTTTTTAGGTACCACGATAATGCACCCAATTCTTTGACAGTCGCGCCAACAGTAATGTCGCAATCACAAGTCCAACGAACAGGATCCACGCGATCGCGCTGGCATAGCCCATTTCGAAATCGGCAAATGCGGACAGGAACAACTTCAATGAAATCGTTGTCAGTGAATCCCCCGGCTGCCCTGTTCCTTCGCTCAGAATGTAGATGTTGGTGAAGTTTTGGACGCTGCGAATCATCCCCATGACGAGGTTAAAAAAGATCACCGGCGAGAGCATTGGGATGGTGACGTGGAAGAATCTCCTGACCCAACCGGCCCCGTCAATTTCTGCGGCCTCGTACAGCGTTGGGGGAATGTCGCCAATCGCGGCGAGATAAATGACGACAAAATTCCCCACGCCCCATAACGTCATCAACACCAGCGCGTCTTTGCTGCCGAACAACAATAGCCGGCCTTCGGTGAACCAAGCTCCGATCTGCCTGGCACCTTCGATGCTGACGGCTGACCGAGCTTGATTGAGCCAGTTCTGGGGCGGTATCCCGATCCAACCTAGCAAAGTGTTTACCAGTCCCGAATCGGCATCCAACATCCACACCCAGAGAATACTGCTGGCGACGATGGGAATGATCGAAGGCAGAAACACCAGCGTCCGAAACAAGGATTGTCCTTTGACTTTCGCCGATAACAGCACCGCCAAACATACACCCAGCACAACCGACAGGGGCACTGACAGCAGGCTGTAATACAGCGTGTTCATGATGGCCCGGCCGGCGCCGCGT
>CALKXO010000090.1 GCA_938003615.1 uncultured Pirellulaceae bacterium
CGTCCCTACTTGGCTCGTGTCATCACCGTTTGCAGACGTGATCCAATCGTTCCGCTGCGCGACTCCAATCATTGCGATCCCGCCAGCAAAGGCCGCCAAGATCAACGCCGGAATCAGGAACAGTTTGAGTATTTCTAACGAAACTCCAAAGCCCGATCGCCCCGCGGTGACTGTTGGCTCGACCACCGTTGGTGGCATAATTACGAGGACTTCAACGCCGTCGCATCTCGATTCGGCATCCGTACTTTGCGGTTTTTCGATGGGCAACGATACTTCCGACGCAACGTCATCCATCGTCGTGACGATGGTCGAGTTGATATCAACTGACTCTGCATCAGGCGTAACGGCTTTCGCGTCGACAGGTTTTACCCCGTCAGCTTGTTCTGAGTTTTTGTTCTCTGCCATGGTTCAATTCGCGCATAAACCTAGAAACGAATCGGTATGATTCGAAGAAGAGTGGCGTTAATGCTGCGGCAGCATCTATCGTCTGACTTCAGTCGTTCAGCAATCAATCGGGGTCAAACCCGTGGTCAACTGAGGACGCACCGAGTGCGAAAACGAGAAAATGAGCGCGCATTTACGTTGTCAATTTCTGAATCAACACGTAAAGCGCGAGAGAAGAGCGCAAGTTTGTTGCGCAGTGAGGGGCGCTTGGCCGGCGACGTTTTTAGAGAATGCAACTGACTCTATTTCGCTTGGCTTTGGAAAGCCAACATGCGGCGTGCTGCAAACGAGAGTCGGAGAAACTATTTCTGTAGTTTCGTTGGTAGGAATCGCAGGCGCTGGAGGATGTGGCTCGTCGCTTTCACCACATCGACAGTCGATGCACTGGCAAGTCAACGCTTCCGGGTTGCAGCAACACGGGTTGGCTACAGCCTTCTTTGAAGAACAGCAGCTGGCTTCTTCAACTGTACTGCCACAGCAAGATGAAACGCCAGAGTTTGCAGTCGCATCAACCGATGCCATCGCGTCACAGTTGCACTTCGTGCCCGAGCTGAAAAACAATGGCTGCAAACCGATCGCGGCAGTCGCGCACACCATCAGGGTCGCGAGCAAAGTGCGTTGAATTGTTTGCGCGGTTTCCATGTTGCTGTGTCCTTCCATAAGGGTCGTTGGAAGGAGTTGCGAGGTCAAGGCGGATATTCCTCTTACATTATACGTCAAGTTAGCTTGCCAAGTTCTTTTTTTGTCTTTCCTGCATCATACACGGCAAAACGAACTTGATTTGAAGTGAAGCGTTCGCAAAATCCGACACCTTCATGATTCATATAAACACCATTTGTTGTTTTTACGAGCAAATCCGTTTGGCGAAGAACTGTCATTCTCTCACAACTACACCGATCTATTTGAATCCAACGGGTTTCAAGTGGTTCACCAACGGCCTGTTGAATTCGATTCTTGGAAGATGCTGGCGACAATTGCAGTTACCGAGGGTTAAACTCAGGTCTGCACTCTTGTGTGCCGTCACCCAAAAAAGATGTGCCCGTGCATGTTAACTGGGTGATGTTGCACCGAGAATGTGATTTCATTCACAGTCACCTTTTGGATATCAGATGAAAGCGCGTCTCAGTTCGCTTCATCGTCGGCAGCATCGGTATCAGCATCGCGCTCATTACCTTGGATATCGTTTCCAGATCCCTCTTCATCTGGCGTTCTCTTCGGTTCCGCAACTTCTTCAAACTCAAGCTGACCTAGCCCTTCCATAGCGAACATCTTGACATGCTCGAGTTGTCCAACGCTCCTTGTCAGAGATGCAAGGAGTTGACTGTGCTGAGATTGCAAACTGGCTTCGGTGACGCGATAGCGAAGCACGTTTCGCCAATTGGCGATTAGTTGGACGTACTCAATCTCATCAGTTGAATATTCTTCAATGGCGAGCTCAAGTGTCCGCTGTGATTTCGGGATGATGTCGGTTTGGATCAACTCCAACGTTTGCCCGTTGCTTTCCAGTTTGGCAACCAAGTCAAACACTTCTTCAGCGACCATGTCCTGCAAGCTATCCAATTTACTTTGGGAGGCACGGCGGTTAGCTTGAGCTTCACAGATGCCGGCTCTTATCCGACGTTTATAGACGGGCAGGTTAAACCCAATCCCAAGCAACAATGCGTCGTCACCATTGGCAACCGGACTGACTCCGCTATCTGATGTCGCGATCCAATTTAGACCAACGGTGAAGTCGGGTTTCTCTTCGAGTTGGGCGAGTTGGATTTCCTTCCTGTCTCGATTGATGTTGGCCAACTGTGATTGCAAGTCCGGTCTTGCTTGCACGGCGGACGCGATCAGCGCGTCAACATCGAGATGATGAGTTTGTGTCTGTAGTCGATCGAGTATCTGCAATTGCGAACTCGGATCAACGTGAAGCAATCTAGCAAGTCGGGCTTGAAACGACTTTTCTTTCTGCTGTAGCTCCGTGAGTTGGTTCTCAACCTTCGATTGCTCGACTTGAACGTTCAGAACGTCTTGTTGAGTGACCGACTGCTTGACTTCGTATTGCCGTTGGATCACTTCGGCTATTTGAGCAAGCGATTCCGCGTCTTCTTTGGTGATCTCAATCGACTTTCGAATGAATAGCAACTGGTAGCAAGCTGTTCGGATTTTCTCCGCAATTTCAAGCTGGATTCGCGTCAGGTCGGCTTCGGCAGCAGCAACTTCGTCTGAGACGATCGCAGCTTTGGTGGCACGGCGCTGAGCATTGGTAAACTTTTGGCTAACGCCCAAGGCAAATGCCTGACGCCCGGCTGCCGTTTCAACAGGCGACAGATGGGTGGTCGTGTTCACCATTGGGTCCGGCAACGAAAGCACCTGTGGAATCCGATGTTTTATCGCTTCGATCTTGTGTTGGGCAGCGTCGACTTGCGGGTTGCGAGACAATCCCAACTGAACGTACTCTTCGATGTTGCCCATTTCGGATGTGCTAACTTCAGGCTCAGTTACCCGGCTGGTTTCAGTGAAATAAGGATCAGAATGCTGAAAAGTATGCAAAATCGTTTGGGGCGAACGACAGCCTCCAAGAGCAAATACAGCTAACGCCGTTAAAAGTATTTGATTCCGCATTGATGTGGTTCCATCTAAAGCTTCAGTTGACGTTCCTAATAGTTATCGTCTGAATAATCCGCACAAGCTAACTTTCGCGAAATGAGTCGTAATACTGATTTAAGCGGAACAGATTAACTGCCTCTGTACATTGATACGGACTGTATATGCAGCTTTTTGAGTGTCGTTGAGTCTCGGTCGTCGAATTCAGTGCAAATTTAAGGCTGGAATCTTCGATTCTATTCTATTGACCACTGCTTGCAGAATGACTCTCCATTTTCTTCCGAATTCCCGGCGTTTTGATCGCAGGAGTTTTGCTGCAAGCGGGAAGGCGCGAACCGTCCCGTATGCGATTTACCGGAAGGCCCGGGCCGACATGACGCCTGAAGGATCGGTGTTTACCGAAGTTCGCAAATCGTGCTAAATTACCCTAATTGGGTTTGCCAGCGATTGCATCGGATCTAGCAACCGTCGCTTAGCGCCCGTTCATTTTGTCGCGACTTCCCTATCTAGCAGGATGCGAGATGGCCCGCCGATCCAGAAACCGAAGTTTCCTACCGCTTATCATTCGAGTCATCGCCATCATCGCGATTGGCTTGGTCGTCTATCGATACGTTGGACCTCAGGGATCGGTCTCCCCGGAAATACCCATCGCCACCGGTGAGCGCGACAACAACTTGCTGGCCGATGGAACGACGACACAAACCACCGGCGCTATTGGAACGGATGTGTTAGCAGCATCCTCGGATACTTCGCCGGCTAAAACATCTTCGGGATGGACCATTTCTAGCATGCTGGGCTTCGGCAATTCTGAAGAACCAGTTACGACGCTTAAACCATCCACCGATGCCAAAATACAAACGGTCGCGGTAACCTCTCCACCGTCGGATCCCCAGTCGGACACCCGCAACCCTTTCTCGAACGCCAGCACCCCATCGAACGCCAACCGAGCAATCTCAAAGGCAGCCGATACTTTCAATGCGGCAAAGCAACGGACGAGCAACGCCGCCCGAGTGCTGCAAGCCCCCAACGACGGACGCACCGCACAGAACATCTTCGCCGCGACCCGGGCCGCTTACCAGAGACTTACGACCTACTCTGACGAAGGAAAAATCGCGCTCACCTATCGTCACAATGGAGAATTGAAGGCCGAGCCACATGCGTTTTCAACGACGTGGGACGCGCGAAACAGTCTCTATGCCGGAAACCTCTTTTCTACCGAAGTGCGCTGTGACAGAAAATTGCTCAGCTGCTACATGTACGACAATGACAGTGAAAATTTTGGCAACCAACAGCTGATCATCCCCGTCCCAACTTCCAGTTCCGCACCGCCGATCGTGGGGTTGCTTAATGACCCATTCGCTCGCGCTTTTGTCGCCGGCACAGAGAACATTCCGTTGGTCGCGCCTCAATCGGCAACCGGCATGTTTGCGATGCCGCCGGCGTTGGCCATGTTGTCCAATCAGGTCTCATCGCCGTGGCTGAGCAACGGCACTCAGTTAAAACGGTTACCCGATCAAACGATTCAAAACGTGAATTGCTACGTTCTAGAATCGACGCCCGGGCAGTCTTCTCAAGACTCAGCAACGCTGTGGATCGACAAAAAAACGTCGTTGGTCAAACAAATCAAATTCCCCAATTCTTTAGTCCTCGCTAAGATTCGAAACGCTTCACAAGTGACGGACCTTGAGTTGATGGCCTCGTTCCCGAACCAAAAAACCAATGTTCCCCTCCGATCGGAACAATTTGTGGTCAAGAAGTATAAGAACGCTCAACCGGTCAAAAAGTTCATTCGCCTTCCGGATTCCATGGTGTCCGACTCCATTGGAAAATCGGCCTCGATCGCGCGTTTCATCAAGCGGGACGGAGATCCAGTTAGCGCAGATGATTTCAAAGCCAAGGTTAACACGATTGTGTGGCTGGGCGACGAAAGGAACATTGGCCTTGTCGATCAGCTTGCTCAATTCAAAAAAACTTCGCCCCAGACGTTTGGCTTTCACGCCGTTTTCACTGGCAGGTTAGCCGACACACGAACAGAAGTTCCCAAGCCTGTCGCCTCACTTCGCCTCAAAGAGCGGCTTGGAATTCCATTGTTGTTTGACGATGGATCGGCTTTGGAGGCCCTGCAAGTCAAATCGATGCCGGCGTTGCTGGTGCTTGGCTCCGACGGGCGCGTTCAGTACTCACAGAACCTGTCCGATCCACAATGGCCACAAAGTTTACAGTCGGTGCTACAAAGGTTGGCTCGTGGCGAAGACATCGCCAAGGAAATGCTGGCCGACTATCGAGTTCACTACCAAGAATACGGTGACGAATTAGAGCGCTATAGTGCCAACAGTTTTTTCGCCAGCTCAAAAGAACCTGTGGTGACGACCGTAGACCGTGGCGAGCGCGATACATCAATCAAGCTGACCCCCAACAAAAAGTGGGAGCAGCAGAATTTCGCTCTGCCTGGAAACGTCCTAGCCCTGTCACAGCGAGCAGGACAATCGTTTGGAAACGCGCGGCACGCCGTTTTCGACGGTGGTCAGACAGTAAAATTTATCGATAGCCAAGGAACAGCCACCGGTAAGATCGTCTTGGAGATTCCTGGCAATCCTGCCATTCGCGTCCTGCGGCACAATCCTGCCGGAAAAGGAACCTACACGGGTTTTGAGCGTATGGGAGCGCAGGTTCACGTTTTTGATTCCAATCTACAACTGCTGCGCAGCTTCCCAAACCCAGAACAAAAGCACGCTGGGATTTTGGATTGCCAACCCGTCCCGGGCGCCGATGGCAAATACCTGATTTCGTTCAATGACAGTAACGGCGTCTATCTTTTCGATGTCAACACAGGGAAACCAGAGAAAATGTCTGACCAGATTGTCTCGGCGATCGCGACAAGCTCTACTGGCGGCGATTCGCAGTTGATCGGTGTCGTGGACGGGCAATTATTTGATCTGATGGCCCGTGAAGCGATCAACGATCTAAGCGGAAAACAAGTCCACCGTCTGTTGCAATCCGCAACCAACAACGGCACTTACGGCGCGACCGTTCGAAGCGCATCCAACGCATGGTCGGCTATCGGGCTGTCGAAACAACTCAAGCAAATCTGGTCGGTCGATCTAAGATCGCAGTTACTTGAAAATCCAGTTGAACCGATCGCCGTTGCTCAGAATTCTAACGGAGAAACGTTCTGGGCCGTCGTGGACGACGACAACACCGTGTGCCTGATCTCCGGCCGTGGAACGTGGCTGGGTGATTGGAAATCCGAATCACCTATTCGCGGCATCGCAATTTCAACTTCGGGTCGAGAAGTAGACTTGATCGTTTCAACCGAGGAGAGCGTTGTTGCTTGGGCGTTGAATTATCAAGCGCGATAGCGGCGGCTTTACGCTAGGAGAAGCCCTGCTTTCTCTGGCGGCTCAGCCAAATCAATTGTCCAAGTCAAATCAATTGCCCAAGTCCTTCCTGATCGAATCAATCAGCGACTGCTCGGCGGCGTTTTGCCGATGCCTTACGGTTCTCAGAGAGAATCGCTTTAAGCTCTTTTTCGGACGCTATTTCTTCAGACCATTCGCCATTACTCAATCGTACACGGCATTTGGCCCAAGGCTTTACATATTCTGGATCGCTCAGTTTTTCAAACTCGACGTGGTCGAGCGACCAACTTCCAGCGACGCTATTGCGAATCCTGTTTCGAGTCTTTTCGTCAGCTTCGAAAAAACAAATTCCTCGGTCGATCTCAAATTTTGACCAAACGTTGAAAAGTTCTGATTGATCGATTTGCACGCGTGCTTCGCGCAGTTGAATCAAAATTTCACTGTGATGCTCAGGCGGCATCTGCATCAAGCCCATCATAATTGCTTGCGGCCCCGTGCCACGTTTCAGGTAGCTTCGAAAATTCTCGTATTCTACGTCATGCCAGTGGATTGATGCCCTACCCTTCTTGTCAGGTGAAAGAGACTTTTCTACCAGCATAGAAATCATTGGCTCGATTGCCTCGGCTCTCCCAATTCGCCCGAGCGTTTTGGTAATTTCAGATCGTAAAGTGTAGACTCCGTCGCCTGAATTGTAGTCTTCGAAACGACTGAAAAGCTCAATCAACTCGGGCACTGCATCACGG
>CALKXO010000091.1 GCA_938003615.1 uncultured Pirellulaceae bacterium
GAGAGCCTTCCTCTTCTTTTCAGCAAATCGCTCGGCGACGCGTCGCACGGCTTCAACCTGATACATCCGTCCGGCAATATCAACGTTGGGTGTTACTTCAGAGAGAGGAGCCTTGGCCGTTCGCTGGTATACCAAATGCTGCAAGCTGTCTTTGGAATAGAAACCATAAATCCGTCGCCACGATTCACCCTCGGCGTCATTCCAGATGAATGTCTCAAAGCCATTGGTGTAGAAGATGATGGGACGTTGGCCATACTCTTTCTCAAGTCCGTCCGCGTACAGCTTCGCTTGTGTGCGGCCTAATTGGGAATCTTTGGAGGTGCGTTTGGCCTCGATAACAGCAAGCGGTTTGCCGTTGTCATCAAACAGCACGTAGTCGGCGTAGCCTTCGGTGGAATCGGTAGGTTGATCTTGGACCAAAACTTCCTTGTGAACTTCGGCCGTATTCAATTCTCCGGCGCCAACATCCCAGCCGTTATCGGCCAAAGTTTGGTCAATCAGATAGCGACGGGTCTGGTCTTCATTGAATGAGAGCGGGTCAAGATCTTGGAGTTTCTCAGATGCCGCAGCCGCTGCCTGAAGGGCTGCATTGTGTTCCTCGGCTGTGGCTTCCAGCTTTGTCGAACGCTCGCGTTCGTTCGCGATTTCGCCAAGGAGCTTTTGTAGCTGAGCTTCCTGATCGACCAGACGTTGAAGGATCGCTCGTTTTTCTTTTCGTTGTTCCGCGCCTTCGACGCCACCCTTGGGCGGTTCAACGAATGCAGTGACGGCTGATACGTCGTCAGTCGTGTGCGTTGCGAACAGCCAACGAGCGATGTTGTGCGCTTCTTTCAAAATTCGCAAGGCGGTTGTCGTGTCGCCCGAAGAACCATGGACAGCGCGATTGCCTTCAATGCGAAGCGTATGCAACTTGGAGAGAACAACTTGCGGCGTGTAATCGAGAAACGGTTGAGCTTCCAATAGTTCGATTTGATTTGCTCGAACTGGAATCGGCAACCTGACTTCATGATAAATCCATTTCGTTAGCTCTTCACCGAATTGACGCAGTTTGGCAAGTGAGCCTCTGGGGTCTGTGTGCGCGTACGTTTCCGCAAAACCACCGAGCCCTGCAAGCTCTGGCCATCGAGACCTCAAAAACTCAAAGTTTAAGGATTTCATAATGGAGTCATTTTCCAATCGCATGAAATGTGGTTTATGCATTCGGCGTGCCAATTGATTATTTTTGCCGAATCACAGTACCTGTGGACAGTGATCATTTAGGTTTGGGGGCTATCACTTTCAGGCGTTTCATTTGCGCGTCCAGCGTCTGATAGCTGGACATTCCGAGCAATTCAGCCGCACGCGTTTTCACGCCATCGGCTTCTTCCATCGCGCGTACCAAATACTTGCGATTCACTTCTTCCAGCAGGTTTTGCAGGCTGAAACCACTGCCAAGCTCCTGATCGAATAGGCCCAAAGAACCGCCGGGGGCATCAGCAATCGCCGATTTGAGATCCGCCGTTTCAATCGTGTCGCCCTCGCACATGATGGCGGCTTCGACAAGCGTATTTTGCAGTTGCCGGATATTGCCGGGCCAGTCGTAGCCTCGCACAAATCGTTTTGCGGCAGCAGAAATAGATTTCTCTGTGAAACCGCCTTGCTTGCTACAGAAGTCTTTGTTGATATCTTTCAGGAGAGCATCGACCAAATCCGGGAGGTCTGACTTGCGACTACGCAGGGAGGGGAGTTTTACTTTGATGACTGCGAGCCGGTAAAACAAGTCTTCGCGGAAGTTGCCATCTTCGACTTCTTGTATCAGATCCCGATTTGTGGCGCTGATGATTCGTACGTCGCTATGGCGAATGTCCGCAGCGTCGCCCACAGGCGAAAATTCACGATAACAAGGCCCTTTTCCCTTTGGCGGTTGAAGAACGCGAAGCAACGCGGCTTGCATCGCCGAACTGCATTCACCAACTTCGTCCAGAAAGATCGTTCCTCCATCGGCCTGCTCAAAGAGGCCCGATTGTCCTTTCTTTTTCGCACTGGAGAACGCTCCTTCAACGTAGCCGAACAGCTGAGCTTCCAAAAGACTGTCAGGAATAGCAGCGCAATTGACTCGAATGTAAGGCTTGCCCTTGCGTTTACTGGCTTCATGGATGGCTTCGGCAAAAAGCTCTTTTCCCGTTCCGGGGTCACCCAATATCAGAACGGGTACGTCCCGAGTCGCGGCTTTCGCGGCGCGTCCAGCAGCAAGTTTTAGAGCTTTGCTGGAGCCGGAGATTTTTTCAAAGCCATCAATTTCGCTGGGAGACTGGGTTGCCAGATGCTGAAGACTCGTGTCCGGCACGTTGACCAAATTTGAAGCAAGTCCAGCGACGACATCATAGGGAATGATCGACTCAGTAGCCTTGTCTTTGTATGTCTGCCAAAAGATTGCGTCGTACTGCGACTTACCCAGTAGGATCCATGTGGCTGCCATGGATGGTGTACCCGGCGTCAACAGGAATGACAATTCGTCACCAGTTTTCAATGGCAACTTGTCCATGACTCCTGTAACTG
>CALKXO010000092.1 GCA_938003615.1 uncultured Pirellulaceae bacterium
ACGCTCAAGAGGATCGCGGCAACACCACCGGTTAAAACGATGTTCAACAAATTGATCAGCGTTAACGCCGACCAAATGACCATCAGGCCCGAGACCAACAAGTAACGTCTTTGGCTGCCCAAGAAGCCATACATCGAAGCAAAACCAATCGCTGACCCGGCGACGACAGCCAGCGTCCACAGTTTGTCGACCGACTCCATTTGCCACTGCATCCACGGAATGTTCATGATTCCCGTTAGCGTTCCAATTTGTCCGACCAACAACATTCCTAGGCCGGCCGTTAACGTGACCAAGCCAGCGGCAATTAGCGCTTTGCCGTAACGCTGCCGAGAGAACGGACTTGGCTGACTATTTTCAGACTGCTCTTTATCTTTGGGAAACAGCAGACTGGAAAACGTACTGATCCATCCTACAGAAACCAAAAACGTCACTTGTGGAATAATGTTCCAGAATTGATTGACGGATTGATCGGCCAAGAACAACATTCCCGTCATCACGATGCCGCCGACAAGCGTGTAAATGAATAACGGATTGCGTGTTACCCGGGCGATGGCAGCATAGACGCCGCAGAAGAGCGCGGCGGGGATCCACAGATGTCCGCCTTCGTCCAGCGTGATCAACCCTTGTGCGTCATAGAACCAAAGTTGCAGCGGCATGGCCAACGCGCCTAAAAACGCCAGTCCTGTTCCGGCCATCTTGTATCGCGTAAACCGCACCAGCGCGATGCCGGAGCCAATAATGGCCGTGATTACCAATCCAATCGCGGCAGCAACCACTATCGGTTCCTTGAACACGGTCCAGACTCGCAACCACACGAGGAATCCGGCAACCAGCAATCCGCCACCCACCAACATCAAACGTTGAATTGATTCAGGGCTTAGCAATCGTTCAATCAAAGGCCGGCGCGAGTGGACAGAAGGTTCCGCTTCAGCGTCGACGATGAACGTCCCGCCATCGTTTTTGTAGATGGGTGGCTTGTGCGCTTTGTTTGTTTGGGCGTGTTGCTTATCGCCGTTTTGATATGGGTTTTTCATGGGAGACCTTGGCAATGAAAGGTGGTGAAACGGAACAACGGGGACAGCATCAATTGCTTCCCGATGATCACTGAAGCACAGTCAGTGCCAAACTGCCCCGCCCTACCCTCTTGTGGCATGCAGGGTGCAAATCAATCTCATGAAACCCAATAAAACGCGGTGAAATTTGAGCTATTTGTCTCGAAATAACTTTGAAAATTGTCTTTTTGAAGTGATTTGGCCCAAATAAAAGACGTACGCTCAACGAACGACCGTACATTCAATGAATACATTGTAGGTAATCAGAAATGTCGAAGATCTCAACTTCCGAACTTAAGTCACTGCAAGTGTATGCGCGTTTGGCATATAGCAATCCGTTTTCGCGCGAGCGTATCGACCTCGAGAAATTGGCTCTCGGTGACGCGTTTGTCGCCGATGACAGCGTGGCGTGGAGTCGCAGTTTCGAGCAACAGCACAGTGACCGACCTAACGTCCGCAAGATTGCACAGCGCGCATCAGAATTGGTGGAAAAGTTCCGTCAGTGCGCCGCAGACGGTCAAGCCTTCACCGACTCACAGTTAAATCAGTATTGGGATGTCGTGACTTATGTGTTGCTCTATCGCCATGCGGTTGATCTTTCACCTGACGATGTATTGAAGCCAGCGGTGGCGAAGAAGGTTTGGAGTGGGTTCCTGAAGGACTACGAAAATTTCGTTTCCGTCAAAGATCTGAGTCGAATTGAAATTCAAGCGGCCGATCATTTGTTCGCTATTCTGTGTCAGGTGCATCGCGCGTTCAGTTACATTTTTTATTACATTTTGGGTGACTCATTGCCGTCGGTAAAACTGCGCGAGGCGGTCTGGCAGTCGGTATTCACCAATGACTTACGTCGTTATCGGCGGGTGTTGTATAACCGGATGAGTACGTTGCCGACGTTGATTACGGGGCCATCGGGAACTGGAAAGGAACTGGCGGCTCAGGCGATTGGAGCGTCCCAGTACATTCCATTTGATGCTGTGCGCGGCTGTTTTCCAAAAGAGTCCGTCGACTGTTTCATTCCGTTGAATCTGTCCGCGATGTCGCCAACACTGATCGAGTCTGAATTGTTTGGGCATTGCAAAGGGGCTTTCACAGGGGCGGTTGCCGATCGGGCTGGTTGGTTGGTTGGGCAAGTGCCCTTCATTTGGAGCGGTGTTTCTCGACGAGATTGGCGAACTGGATTTAATGCTGCAAGTGAAACTGCTGCGCGTCGTGCAACAGCGCACCTATACTGCACTTGGCGACGACCGGCAGCAACAGTTTTTCGGAAAGATCATTGGCGCTACCAATCGAGATCTTGATCAGGAGATGGAGGCGGGGCGTTTTCGCGAAGACTTGTACTATCGGCTGTGTGCGGATCGTATTGAGACTCCGAGTCTGCGCAGTCAGCTGCAACAGAATCCTGATGACTTGCCGGCGTTGGTACGCTACGTCAGTCGCAAATTGGCGGGTGACGATTCCAATACTCTTGCCGACCAAACGACCGAGTGGATTCGCTCCAATTTGGACGATGAGTATCCATGGCGAGGAAATATTCGAGAACTGGAGCACTGCGTCAGCAGCATCATGATCCGCGGCTGTTACTTGCCGACAGGTACGGGCAAAACTTCTCACGAAGACGTAACAGCTACGAAACACCAGCCATCGTGGGCTGGCTCGGCGGTGTCTGGTGATTTAACGGCCGATCAGTTAGTACAGCACTACTGTCAGTGGATCCACCAAAAAACCGGCAGCTATGAAGCCACCGCGCGAAAGTTGGGCATCGATCGCCGAACGGTGAAAGCAAAAATTGCATTGATTGATGAGAAGTAGGTGTAGGGTGGGTCAAGCGAAATCTTCGCGCTGACCCACCAATTCCAATAGGCTGTTGGTGGGTCTCAATTCCGCTTAGACGGAATCCAAGCGACCCACCCTACGTCGGACGTGTCAATTTCTATCGTAGCGTCCACCAAGTACTGCTCCGCCTAAATGCCATGAACGGTTGCGCAAAGATTTACTTGCCGCCGATTGCAGCGATTTTCACATTAGCGGCTTCAAGCCCGTCTGCTTCGGCAACGATTTGGATGTCTCCAGGTTGGTTGCCTGATTCTAAGATCAGCATGCACATCCCACTAAACGCTGTACGCTCGCTGGCGATAAAAGGCTCGGTTGTGGAGGCGTTTCCGTTACCGACGGCAGCAATCGAACCAGCGCCGGTCACTTTGAATCGAACAAGATTCGAAGCGCGCGGGCAAAGGTTGCCATCCTTGTCTTCAATTCGGACGGTGACATAGGAAAGATCGCGTTGACCCGCAACAATGGTTGCTCGGTCAGGAGATAGGCCGACTTTCGCCGGTGCGCCCGCGGTGTTGATGGTCTTTTCGGCGACCGGTTTGCCGTCGTTGTAAGCCACGACTTTCAACGAACCAGGCGTATAGGGAACCTCCCAAGACAGACGATACTTCGACATGAAATGATCTTTGGGATACTTGTTGAACTTGACGATCAGTTTTGTCAAATCTTTGCCCTTCACTTTACGTCCGAGCGATTTTCCATTGAGAAACAGTTCAACTTCCTCGCAGTTGGTGTAGGCGTAAACTGGAATTTGTTCGTTCCCAGTGCCTTCCCAATTCCAATGCGGCAACACATGAACCATCGGTTCGGACGTCCATTGACTTTGGTAGAGATAGAATCGGTCTTTGGGAAGACCGCATAGATCAACCGCGCCGAAGTAGGAACTGCGAGCGGGCCAATCGGCATTCCAATATCCGTTGGTGCTGTTGTCCTTGCCGCCGTAGGGCGTTGGTTCGCCCAAGTAGTCGAAGCCGGTCCAAATGTACTCGCCGAGCATATTCGGATTTTTCTCCAACGCATCAAACTCGACATCTGGAGGGTAGGCCCACGGTGGGCCGATTAAGTCATAACTGGTGACTTGGTTTGATTCATGCGTTTTGTATTTTTCAATCGGCAGGTGATAGACGCCACGACTGCTGGTGCAAGACGAGGTCTCTGATCCAACGACGGGACGATCACCTTGAAATTCTTCCACCGGAGCGCCGTAGAAGAGCGGTTTGTAGTTCATTCCGGCGATGTCGATCTGAGAAGCGATGCCGTTTTTGTATGGCCCCGGCCACCAGTTAAACCCGCAGGTCGTTGGGCGCGTTGTGTCGATCGATTTAATGTAGTCGTTCAGCTCTTTGGCGATTCGGTTGCCGATCTCAGTTTGGCCTTGCTCCAAGATTTCGTTGCCGATGCTCCACATGAAAACCGATGGATGATTTCTGTCGCGCCGGACGATGTCCTTGATGTCGCGCTCGGCCCATTGCTCGAAGAACTTGTTGTAGCCGTTGGGTACTTTTGCTTTCATCCAAACATCGAAGGCTTCGTCCTGAACTAGCAGACCCAGCTCATCGCATAGATCCAGCAGTTCGTTGGACGGCGGGTTGTGGCTGGTTCGAATGGAGTTGACGCCCATTTGTTTCATGATCTGTAGTTTGCGCTGATCTGCGCGGCGGTAAATCGCGGCTCCTAGGGGTCCGTTGTCGTGGTGCAAGCAGACACCTTGGATGCGCGTTCGTTTACCATTAAGTTTGAATCCGCCTTCTTTGGAGAATTCAATGGTGCGCACACCAAAACGTGTGGTTGTTGTATCGACGGTCTGGCCATCAAGTAAAACAGAGGTGTGCAGCGTATAGAGGTTTGGTGTGTCGAGGTCCCAAAGTTTTGGCGATGCGATAGCAAGTTGGCCTGAAGCACTGGAGCCTTCTGCGCTCAACTTTCCATCAGATGTTGCCACCACATTTGCAGCAGCATCTAGAACCTCATACTGTACTCGTAGTTTTTTACCAGAGGTTACGCCGTCATCAGAGGTTACGCCGTTTAACTGCGTTTCGATTGCAACGGTTGCTGATTCTGGTGTGATTTCGGGCGTCGTAACGAAGGTGCCCCAGTGAGCGATGTGGATCGGGTTTTGAACATCGATCCAGACATGGCGATAAATGCCAGCGCCCGGATACCAGCGCGACGACAGATCTTCCGGAGTCAGCTTGACTGCAATGGTGTTTGGCGAGTTATCGTTAAGGTACTTGGTGATGTCGTACCGAAACTCGATGTAGCCAAATGGGCGATTGCCAAGGAAGTGGCCATTGATCCAGACATGCGCGTTGTACATGGCGCCGTCGAAAGTGATCGAGACCACTTTGCCCGATGCATTGGCTGGCGTGTCAAACGTCTTGCGGTACCATCCCGTTCCGTGAAACGGTAGTCCACCACAACGGGCGTTGTACTTCACATCGAACGGGCCCTCGATTGCCCAGTCGTGGGGCAAATCTTGCGCTCGCCAATCTGAATCGTCAAAGCTAGGTTGCTCAGCGCCGTCGGCCGCTCCATTGTGAAATTTCCAACCGGCATCGAACGACTCGCGCGTGTTGGATTCAGCCAACGACACGGCGGACAGTGGCAGGCAGACGAAGAGGAATAAAAGGACCGCGAAGGGTTTCGTGTTCGTTAGGGTCTTCAGTAGCTTTTTCATATTTGAGAGTAATTTGGTTGATCGGTGTATTGGTTGATCGGTTTAAGCCATCAATGGTGAAACGCTATTGTATGACCAATGCCTCGCCTCTATTTGCTCGTTTGTGAAAGTTACTCAATTTACTGATGCGGTGAATCGAATAGGCATCGAAGCATGTTTAGTTAAACCTAACTTGAACGGGAATTTGGCCCTCTGGGAGCGGTTTGAGTCGTTGAAACATTGTATTTCGACAACAAATCAAAATGCAGATTTGCTGCCACGAATTTCTGCGTTTGGGCTAGCTAGCTCAATTCGACTCGTGTACAACACGTCGCATGAGCTCAAAACAAACAAAACTTCGCGTCGAAACGGTTCGCAAAACCGTCAAGGGGAAAGTCTACACGTCAGTGCTGCTG
>CALKXO010000093.1 GCA_938003615.1 uncultured Pirellulaceae bacterium
ATTGTCGCTCAATTCGAAATTGACTCACTCAAACTGCTAGCAAATGACAGCAGGGCGGAAGTTCTAATTGTCGCGGGCAGGGAATTCTAATTGTCGCTATACATTTGCCTCCAGACTTCAGTATGTCTGGATGGCAAAAAAACGCGACATTCTGGAACGCTTCGGGGCACGAGTTCGTGAACTTCGTTTAGAGATGGGGCTCTCACAGGAGAAATTCGCGGCTTAATGCGGGCTCGACCGTACCTACCTCGGTTCGGTCGAGCGCGGTGAACGAAATATCGCGATTCGCAACATAGAGCGAATTTCAAAGGCGTTAGGAGTATCCATTTCAGTTTTAATGAGTGATATTTGAGCTAGTCTTTGAGCCTTTTTTAGCTGAAACTTGCCTCTTGGTAAGCGAGAGAGCACGTGTTTTCCCGTATGATAAAAAGTTGCGTTTGGCGTCGGTCGGGGGTGTTTTTGCTTTATCTTTCAATTTGCGAGCTGTTTTATGAAATCGATTGCGTCTAGGGGCTTCCTATGCTTCATTCTGGCGATATCGTTCTCCGTGGCAAATGCTGATCAGCCAGTAATCAAGTCCACTGGGATTGCCCCCGGTTTAGTGGTTTCTAGTAAAATCACTCTAGACTTTACCGGACCTGAGGTAAGCGAGTTAGGTTTACCTAATTCGTTTCTAGACTATCGCATGACGGTCGAGTTCTCTCAGGGGGACGCCAAGGTCACGGTCCCAGGTTACTTCGCCGCCGACGGAACTGCTTCGGAGAGCTCCGAGGATTCTGGCAACGTGTGGCAGGTCTATTTTTGGATGGACGTTCCCGGTGAATGGACTTACAGAGTTTCGTTCGTCTCACGTGACGGGGGGGCGATCAATTACCTGTCCGCCAAAAGAGTCAATGCGATGAGCTTCCTAACTTGCAACGTAGGGGGCGACGGCAATAATGTCTGGTCACATGTTTTGCGCGAAGCCAAACTGCATTTCGATTGCTCAAGACTTGACCAACAGGCAGTGGTGTTTGACCACGCGCAGGCGAAAGGGATTTTAAACTTCAGGAAACAGGGACCGATTGGCTGACTGTAATAAGCGCGACAAGTCATTAGAAAAAGCTATTTAGAAAAAGCTATGACAGAAACACAAAGCGACTGGAACAAACTTGACCCAGCCAGCGTTACTACCAATCGGATTGTCTACTTTATTGGGTTTGCTTTCGCAGTCCTCGCATCGGTGGTCGGTGGCGCTATCGCAATCGCCTCTGAGCTACCAGAGCCGTGGCACTGGCTGCTGCCGGTGATTCTGGTGATCGTCAATATGATTCTGTTGTGGCTGGCGATTTACTGGCCTGCGATCGAGCACCGGAATGTGCGGTGGTTGACCAGCCCAGTCGGCGTAGAGATAAAAAAAGGCGTATTCTGGAGGCATCAGATTGCAATTCCGTGGGCGCGAGTTCAGCACGCTGACGTTTCCCAAGGTCCACTAGCGCGCCAGTTCTCCCTTGGTAACCTCACCATTCACACAGCCGGCACCAAACATGCCTCTATCGATTTGGAGGGGCTAAGTCACGATGTGGCAATTGAATTGAGGGATAAAGTGATTCGCCAACGGAAGGCCGGCGATGTCGTCTGAATTACCACCTGATGATATCGTCGACGCAGAAATAGTTGAAAGCGAAATCGTGGATGCGGAAACGGACGATGGTTCGGCTTCCTCGATCAACGCTAATGCACCTTCACAATCGCCGCCGCTTCCGGAAGCCGAAGACCGGTATCTTCATCCGTTGTCGGTGATCTTCTCTCTAACGGATTTGATCAAACAGAACCTGCTTCCGGCAGTGTTGGGGATCTTTGGTGCGGCCAACGGTGATTTGGTCTACGTTGGGCTGGCGTTACTTTTCTTCGTGCCAACGTTTCTCTTTTCCCTGATTCGATATTTTACGATTCGCTATCGGATTTCTGATGGAGAGTTGGTCGTTCAGGAGGGGGTGTTGTTTCGACGCGTCCGCACCGTTCCGGTTGAGCGAATCCAAAATATTGATATGGTCCAAGGCGTCCTGCATCGGATGCTTAATTTGGCCGAAGTGCGTGTGGAAACGGCCAGCGGAACCAAGCCAGAAGCTGTTTTGAAGGTGTTGTCGTTGGAGGAGATGGAGCGACTGCGCGAAGGCGTACTGCGTCATAAACAGACATCCCATACGTTCGACGAAAATACTGGCGAAGCTGTGGCTCCGATTTCTCAAGATGCCAACGGAGCTGGTCTTTCGAAAAAGCGAAGTTCTGCTGGAGAATTGTTGCTGAAGATTCCGTTCTCGTGGTTGGCCAAGGCTGGGTTTGCTAGTAATCGCGGCTTCGTATTGGTCGGATTGTTACTAGGTTTCTATTTTCAGTTCGCTCAAGGAAAACCTAGTGAGTTTCGCGTTCGTGATTTTGGCAACTGGCAATTCCTTCCAGATGATGGTGGGCTGTTGATGAACGCCTGTATGATTGTTGCTGGAGTTCTGATTGGGCTGTTGCTACTGAGACTGCTGGGAATTGGCTGGTACATCTTGCGGTTCTTCGGTTATGAACTGCGACAGGCTGGGGACGATTTTAAGATTTCTTGTGGGCTGCTAACGAAAGTTTCGGCAACGATCCCGCGCAAGCGCATTCAGTTCGTCAGCGTACATCGTGGACTGATAATGCGGTGGATGGGACTTGCCTCGGTTCGGATCGAGACTGCCGGTGGGGCAGCTGACAATAGTGAAAACGCGACAACGACCGTTGCACGACGGTGGTTCATTCCGGTTTTGCCTGAAGCGGCGGTGGCTGAGATCATTGCTGAGCTTAGACCAGGCATCGATCTGAACATGGAACGTTACCATTGGAGGCTGCTGGCGAAACGCGCTCTAGCGCGCTTTACGCGGATTGCCTGCGTTGTGTCTGGCGCGTTTGTCGCTGCTACGTTTCTTATTTTTGGATGGAAATGGGCGATTGCCGCGCTCGTTGCCTTCCCCGCTCTAATTCTTTACGCAATCAAGAAGAGCCGTTCAGTAAAGTACGCGCGAACCGATTTTGGTGTCGTTTACCGAAGCGGCGTTCTTGCGAAGAAAACAAGCTTTTCCTTCTTCGAAAAAATTCAGGCTGCCTCGTGGCGGCAGACACCGTTTGATCGACGTTGGAAGATGGCAACGTTGTCGGTGGATACCGCTGCCGCTGGACCGGCCCAGCACGAGATCGATATTAAGTATCTCGACGAGGACTTGGCGAAAGAAGAATACGAGCAGATTTTGGCTTTGGCAGCGGCAAGATAATAAACGTCTTTTGCTCTCCGAAATACCGCGCCATTGAAAATAGCGACTCTCTGTGATGGTAGTCCTCAGTATACTAGCCCTCAGGATACTCGACCGGAATTTCTTTTCGAATCTTTGCCAGATACTTTTTGAATTCTTTATTCTGTCGAGCCTCGACAATTTTTTCTTTAATCTCGGCTTGAGCTTCCTCGAACGGCGTATGGTGGGCATCAATTCGCTCTACGACTCGCACCACTAGAAACGAATCCTTTGTTTCAATAATCTCGCTCAATCTACCTTGCGGAAGGGTGAAGATTGCCTCGTCGACTTTCTTTGAAACAAGCGATCCACGATTGGTCCAGTCATGTTGACCACCTTTGGACGCTTTGAAGCCGTGTGACTCCTTTCTTGCAACCGCTTGGAAGTTGCCGCCGTGAACGAGTCGTTGATAGATTTCGTCCATTTTGTCTTTTGCCGGGAATCGCCCCCCCGCTTTCGAAAACTTGATTTCGATCTTCTCCCACCGACACTTGGCAGTGTGAGCATACGAGTCGTAGGTATCTCGGTATTCGTCTAGCAGTTCCCGATGGGTCACGTCTTGGCTAACTTGGACTCTGTCGGCTAAGAGAAACCGACTGACTTGATCTTTCGCCCACGAGCGTCGCATTTGGCGAATGGAGGAACCTTGTGCGCGTAGATTGCCGTCAAACTGAGCAGTGGACGTAATTCCACTCTTCTTCATCATGTCCGGCAACGCTTTTTCGTTGAACGTTTTTTCTGCTTGAGTGATGATGTCCTCGATGTCCGCTCCGTCGGGTAGCTGGTTGGTCGTGGAAATGAACAGCATTTTCTGGTCAACATATTTTGGTAGCAAACGCTTGATCAAATTGCCGCGTTGTTGGACCTTTGCGGCTTCAGGAGCGCCCTTCATGTATTTTTCCAAAAGCTGATTGACCTCGAACAGCATGTCGCCAACAAAGATCGGTTCACCACCCACAATCGCTACAACGCGGCTTGGTTCAAATGACTCACCAGTTACCGCCTGCGATGAGAAGGCTGTCGGAGGATCGACAATAATGGTTTCTCCGGGCAAGGTTTGTCCCTGGTAGGAATTAAACGCGTTACTGCTGTCTGCGACACGGTAGCCACCGTCAAATTGCGATTGAGTGTTTGACTGGACGTTCGACGGAGCGCTGAGTTGCTTGATTTTGCTCCGAATTTTCTTGATGTTCTGGCCCGGTACGAACGACCCGCCAAGTGGCTCTTGATAAGTTGCCTGCTTGACTGCCGATTCCGATGTTTGGAAATCAGATGTCGATTGCGCAGCGGGCTTTAATGGTTTTGCGATCGGAGTGGAACCAAGTTGCTTTGGCTGTTTAGATAAGGCGATAGATTTTGGAAGTGGGCTAAGCAATTTGCTTTTTCGGGCACCGCCTGCTGATGTATCAGGAGCGGACGTTGGGTTGGCAGCGGTTTGTTTCGGCTTTATTTTTGCAACTTGCAACGGAACAAGACTCGAGAACGTTTGGCCGCCGGTGCCGGTGCCGGTGGCTGGTTTAAAAGGATCGAGTGGCTTGCGTTGTCCCTTCAAATGCGCTTGGTGGGTTGCCTGTGAATTTACCTGAGACGTAGTTCGAGACGTGGCCTGAGCAGCAAAATCAATTGTGACGGAGTTCCCGCGGTTAGGCTGCGTGGTCGCGCGCGTGCTCTTTGTTTTAGGCGCTTGCCAAGCCGAAGCCGTTTTTACGAGGTCTGCTTTTACGGCGGGGTTGACCTGAAGCTGACTGAAATCGACGCGCTGCACTGGTTTTTTCGTCTTACGGCTAAGTGACTTCCAGATCTCGGTTTGGTCGCTGGTGCGCGCGTTTTGCCGTGCTTTCGTATTTGAATTTGGCTCGGCAGCCGTTTGAGCCGGTGTAGAGAAATAGGGGTCGGACGTCTGCTTTTTGTTGGATGTATTGAGCAACTGCGCTTCGGTAGAAGTCGCGACAATTGCTCCAAGCGACAATGCGATGGTTACAGCGAAGATAGTTTTCATCACGCCTGATCCAGAGTGTTTTGGGGGTCTGTCAGTTTACGGGAGTCACGTTCGAGCGCATTTGACGCAAGAAATGATACGTGTTCGGGCGACAGACTGTAGAAGACTCAGGACGGCAGTTGCAATAGCGATTTCACTAGTGCCAGCATCTTCTCGGGCTTGATGACAGTCGATTTGAGCGTCACCATCGCCGTTTGGTCATCAATGATGCGAATCATCGGCCG
>CALKXO010000094.1 GCA_938003615.1 uncultured Pirellulaceae bacterium
CGAGACCATTTTTAACTGCGAATTGAATTCCGCCGCACCTTCCACTGACAGCAACGCCTGCGACTTCTTTTTTAAGGTGGCGCGCGTCTGATTTAGCGACGAATAGATCGACGAAATGCTATCGATGATCCGCGTGCGCTCATTGGCGTCTTCAATTTTCAGATTGCTGACGATCTCAATCAACATTTCCAGTTCGCTCGATCCGGTAGCGATCTCTTCATCTAGCTTTTTCGCTTCGACACCCGTCTCGAGCGATTCGATTTGAGCTAACTGACTGGCGACGCGCTGTGAGTATGGATTGAGCGAGTCTTCCTTCAGCAGAAATTCTACACATCGGTTGGATAAGCGTTCCGAATTGTCAGCAACCTTCTGCTCAAGCGTCTCGACGTCTTCAAGGTTGACGTATTTGAGTTCCTTTAGAGAAATAACTTGCCCACGAACCGTTCGAAGCTCCGCCAACGATTGAACGAAATCGTCGATGTGTTCAAAATGCCGGCTAGTGGCTTGCATCACTGCGTCCGTTGCCGATTTGGATACACCTGAGAACTGTTCGGCGGTGTTTTTGCGGACTCGGACAACCTTGTCGTATTCGTCAACTGCCGCAGTCGCTGCTTCACGGATCGATGTAAGTGGTTCGGATAGCTGAAACGTGTTTTCGTCGGCAAGCCAAAAATATGAATCGAGAATGTCCGTCGTTTTTTTGACAAGATCCACGTACAGATTGTTGTACGAATCATCTTGCTCGATCAAATTTAAAACTTCGTGCGATTCCGACATCGCGCGAACGATTTCCTTATTCCCAATCTTGTAAACGTAGGAATCGGTTTTTTGTCCAAGTTGGAAGTCCTCACCAACGTAAGGCGTTTGCCAAACCTGCATCGCGTGATGCTTTTGCGGGTCTTCGTCTGATTTAAAATAGATCAGCTGCCCGTTGTCGAAAATCGAAAATCCGCTGCAAACGATCGGCGTTGAGACTTCCTGCTCAATCATATTGTACGATAGCAGCACCTTTTGACCGGTGGCTGGATTGTAGAACACGTACAGATAGTCTTCGCCATTGCTGGAGGCAACTCTGCGCTCAAATTTGAGATCCGAGATATTGCTTTCAAACGTCTTGTAGACGCCGGTTTGCAAATAGTACCCGTTGGAGAAAATTAAGCCATGATCTTCCGGCAGAAATACGCAAGCGTCAGCAATCGAATCAAGCCGACGGGCCGTTTGTGTTTTCTCATTGAACACTAGGTATCGATACTCGTCTTCTTTGAAGGGCTTAATCTTCAACAAGATGATATTGCCAACGATCGAGTAATAGTATTCGGCATCGTCAAGCGTTTGATCGGGGTCATCAACGGGTTCTTCGTAGATTCCCGATCCATCGTCCGTGTTGTCTTCAATCTTGATCGTCAGGTCACCACCGACCGTTTCGACAAACACGCGATCGTCAATCGAAATATGAGGGTGGTCGCCGTCGCGATGTAAGTCGCGGTGGGTGCGCACCCACTTGAAATCATGTTGCGGCGGCAGCGTGACCTCATGATCGCTGCGGTTGTCGATGTACTTCAACTTCCCGCCATCGACCATGAATTTGAACGATTTCGTGTCGTCGTAGCTCCTCCCGACCTGAAACACCAAATACAGATGAGGCCCTGCAAGGTGGAAGCGCTGGAAACGAGTGTCTTTGTAGTATTTGTACAGTCCCGAGAAATCCGTCATGAAAGCAGAATCGCCAAACAGATCTAACGATTGCTCATGCATCGATCCTTCGGAGAAACGAAACACGCCCAACACATCGGACAGTTCCGTGGTCGTCTTGAGGCCCATGTGGACGTTGTAGCCGAAAACGAATTGGTCGCCGATCGGCACGATGTCCTGGGCCACACAGTTATTAGCCGTCGTGATGCGCTGCGTCGAAATTAGCTCAGTGGGAATCGAGCCAAAAACTTGTCGGCGTTCGTCATTGAGAAAGCCAATGCGCTCGCGCAAATCTTCCGAGAAAGACTGTAGGCGATTCTGGATGATCTCATACGTTCCGCGCTCCAGTTGAGGCGTGTTGTCGCCTGCGGATGGATCGGGGGTATCAAATTGTTCAGGTTCGTTTGACATCGATGGAGCTAAAAAAATGGTGTGCCTTGTTGAAGATTCCAATTCGGTCAGCTTTGTTCGTAGCCGAAGTCGCAGAACTTTGGAGAGCGTTTTAGTCGCCCGTCCAGTCTCTTGCGAGATTGACTACTGTTACATGCCGCTGCATCACTCCCCAAGCTGTGCCATCAATATCAATTCAATGGGGCAGGGGAGTGTCGCACACCTTTACTTCGTCACGGCTGCAATCACTTGCCCCGCGTTTTGCGTCGCAAGTCCCGCACGTGAGGCGGCAGCCATCATTGACTGAAGATTCTGCAACACATCGGCGTCGTTAGTCAAACCCATCATCTGACCAATCAAAGCGGCCACTGACAGGTTCTTCATGTCTTCGGAAGTGATTCCGAACATGTCAATGTAGCGGCCGACTTCATCTTTAAACTGCATCGGGTCGCCTGTGAAGAACGTGTTCTTCACATCGGACAACACACTGCTATTATCGACCAGACGATCAACC
>CALKXO010000095.1 GCA_938003615.1 uncultured Pirellulaceae bacterium
AATTTTTCGCTAGGATGTTTGTAGTACCGCCTTTAGGCGGAATGGAACCGGGATATCCTGTCAAATTCCGGCTAAAGCCGGTACTACGAACTGCGCGATCGATCCTTACAAAAGCAATGTCTCAAAAATTCACAACCTCTCGGAGAGAGGGACTTACGAATAGGGGGAACCTCGTGACATAGCGCCATAGGTCAGCGTATGACCACGCTTTGCCCATCCATGAAGCTTCGAAGCTCAATAACGGGGACTCCAACCGTCGCACTCACACCGATCAGGTCAACTTTAACGATCGGCTTGGACCCCACAAGCCGGATTCTCGCTCGACTTCGCAGGTCATTCACTCTATCGGTCGAACTATGATGATAGGTCCGACAAGAGATATTTGTGGTCGGCCCTTTTCGTAATCGTTTGCTACTTTGATCAATGACCGTTTCGTCTGACTCAGATTCCTTTCCGCTGCAAAACTCGATTGGCAAGCCAGCCGCTCGAGCGGAAAAGAGAGAAGTGCGCAGACTGCCCACCGTTGCGGCCAAGCAATCGGCAACACCATCAACTGCGCCAATCACTTCAACCACTTCGACGGAACTTCCAAGTGCTACTTCCAAGGCTGCGGAATCAGCCGAGAGAGCATTCTCGATCGATATCGAATCCGACTCAGGAGAACGCTCGTTAGCCACTCGTATCCGTCGTAGCAAAACTCCATTGGCCGCATTCCTGTCGAGCACGTTGCTGCACGCGTTTTGGATTCTGCTGTTGCTTTTCCTCTCATGGAGTTCACCGCCAGATAGGGTCATCAGTCTGATCGGGACGATGGAGTCGGTTGAAGTCAACGCTGAGATCTCGGATCCTAATGAAGCGATCGATGAGACGCTGGAGACGTTTGAATCGCCATTGGAAGACGCTCACGAGGACACCAGCGACGAGCCAGAAGTCATGGCAGAATCAGAAATTGACTTAGTGGAGCCAGTCGTTGATGTGGTCGCCGTTTTGCCGACGGCCCCCACCGAAATGACCGCCGAGCCAGGACTCTCGGGCGCAGAGGTGATCGTGGTTGGTGGCAGTCTGTCGGGCCGCGCCGCCGATTCGCGAGCAGGGCTGGCGGCGGCGCGAGGAGGTTCACCCGAATCGGAAAAAGCCGTCGAACGAGCACTCAAATGGATCGTCGAACATCAGGACCCTTACGACGGCGGCTGGAGATTCAGGTTGAAATGCGGCGAGTGCAACGGCAGCGGTGGTTGCCAATCACGTAACGCGGCCACGGGCCTCGCACTGATGGCAATTTTAGGTGCAGGTTACACGCACCAAACGGGCCCCTATCAAGAAGCGGTTGAAAATGGACTGGCATTTTTGTCGCGACGACAAAAACTGACTCCAGAGTACGGCGGCAGTTTCCGGGACAGCAAAGAAGGCATGTATTGTCATGGCATCGCCACCACCGCGCTGGCCGAAGCGTTCGCGATGACTGGCGATGAGCAATTACGGCAGCCCGCAGTCGAGGCCCAACGCTATATCGTTACCGCCCAAAACAGCCGTGGCGGATGGCGATACAATCCGGGAAATGCAGGAGACGTTTTGGTGACCGGTTGGCAGATCATGGCGTTGAAAGCGCTTGATCAAGGCGGAATCGCCACCGACCTAAGTGTCTACGAGCGCGCCGATACCTTTTTGAAGTCGTGTCGCAAAAGCAATGGGCAATTCAAATACCTCCCTCAAGACAAGAAGCCAAAAGCTAGCCCTACCGCCGTTGGCCTATTGAGTCGAATGTATATGGGCATGCCTCGGGACGATTCGGACCTCGACAAGGGTTGTGGCTATTTGCACGGGCGCGGCATCTCCAAAAACGATATCTACTTCGATTTCTATACCACGTTGACACTGCATCACGCCCAACACGAGTCGTGGGCTAATTGGAATAAGGAAATGCGTGACTATTTGGTTGAATCTCAAGAGGTCATGGGCCATCAAGCCGGCAGTTGGAATTTCAAGGACCAGTACGGTAACGCTGGCGGGCGACTTTACACGACCGCCATGGCCGCGATGACCCTAGAGGTATATTATCGTTACTCGCCACTGTTTGCCGCCACCGCGGAAGGGTCTGACTAACCCGCATATCGACCAGCAAACGCGACACGCAAGCAAGTGAAGGTCGTGGCCGATTGACTCGGACACGCTTCGGGCTTGCATCATCAACAACATGACACACTTCCCAAGCCAACCCAAATCCCGGTGATTCATGAGCGACATGGTCAGTTCCGTTATACCCGTCATGGACTTAATGATTGGCCAAGTCGTATGGGCCAAAGGCGGCAATCGCGATGCATACCGCCCTCTCGAATCTCGGTTAACCAACAGCAGCCAACCTTTGGAAGTGGCACGCGCAATCTTCGCACAAACGGGATGTGATTGGCTGTATGTGGCTGACATCGACAGCTTCGCCGGAGCCAACCCGTCTTGGCCTGTTTTTGAATCGCTTACCCACGCGGGCTTCAATCTTCTAATCGATGCGAACTGGCTATTGGAACAACGCATCGACGAAGCGATCGATCGTTTTGCAAATAGCGAAAACGTGAAGTTGATCATTTCCACAGAAACACTTCGCAGTTCGGACCAGTTTTCCGTGTTTAAAAAACTGTCCGAGGCAGGCATCACATCTGTATTCAGTTTGGACATGCGCGGTGCAGAAGTTATCGCCAAAGCTCCTGAAATCGCTCGCCTAACACCACTGGAACTGGTGCGTCGGGCATGGGAAGTCGGAGTCAGACATCTGATTCAACTGGACCTGACCACCGTTGGTCAAGGAGCCAGCGATCTGGTCCGGGGGGATGACTCATCGGGGGCGGAACTTGATGACCAATGCAGTCATCGACTGTCGCTGATTCAAGAAATCGCAGACGAGCTACCGGAGATGGTTTTGATTTCTGGTGGCGGCATGCGGCACGACAAGGACTGCCAGCAAATTCTCTCAAGTGGTTGCCAGCATGTTCTTGTGGCATCCGCCATCTATGATGGCAAACTGACGCCCGACGACATCGCCTATTTGGTGCCCTATCGAAGTGACCAACGCAC
>CALKXO010000096.1 GCA_938003615.1 uncultured Pirellulaceae bacterium
ATACAAGTTGAACATGCGTTCATCTTGGAGAAGTCAGCTTTGTTTAGAAATCCTTTGATTCGAAAGTCGCCGCGGCTACTTTCTCGTCTCAATTACAACGAACTCCAGCAACGCCAACTGCTTGCCAGTATTACGGCTGAAAGTGGGGCCGTCGTTGTGTACGGGGATAACACCGACGATGTCATCGAGCTTATTGGAGGCACCGACTTTAAAAGTTTCACCGTTAGAATCAACAGTGACCCGAGCCTTGCAAGAACCTTTCAGTATGCAGACGTCACGCAATTGACGGTCTTCGCCGGAAGCGGCAACGATCGCGTTACCAGCACACTTCTTCGTGACTCAGTCATTTATGGTGGCATCGGGGACGACTACATCGAAGGGGGATATCATAACGACGTTGTTTTTGGGGGCGACGGTAGCGACGCGTTATTCGGAGGCAATGGAGACGATACGTTGCGCGGGCAAGGCGGAAATGACCGGATGTATGGTGGTCGTGGCGCAGATCGTCTTTTCGGTTTCGACGGCAACGACTGGCTCTTTGGAGGAAACGGCAACGACTACCTCCAAGGGGACGACGGAAATGACGAACTGCACGGGCAGGACGGCGCGGATCAATTGTTGGGCGGCAACGATAACGATCGACTCTTTGGAGAATTAGGTGACGATGCGCTCGCGGGACACAATGGCAACGACCTGATCGTTGGTGGCCCCGGCAGCGACCGCATCGAAGGCAACGCCGGAAATGATTTGCTCAATGGGAACGAAGACAACGACATCATCAACGCCGGACCGGGAGAGGATACGGTCAATGGAGGCACAGGTGACGATGCGATCGCTGGATTCGCCGGCGTTAACTCACTCAATGGCAACGGGGGCGCCGACCATATCAACGGCGGCAAAGACGCTGACACGATTGCTGGCGGAGGTGGAGACGATTTTCTCGCAGGCCACGAAGGTGACGATGTCATTGCGGGCGGCCACGGCGACGATCGTATTCAAGGCAACGCCGGACATGATCTGCTTAATGGCGACGGAGGCAACGACAGGATCGATGCCGGGGCAGGTGACGACACGGTCAACGGAGGGAGCGGTGACGATGTGATCACGAGCGCCGCCGGCACTAACACGCTCAACGGTAACGGTGGCCACGATCGAATTCACGGAGGCAATGCCGCGGACGTTATCCGTGGCGGAAGCGGTAATGATTTCCTTGCGGGTGCCGAAGGCAAGGACTTACTCATTGGTGGTGATGGCAACGATCGCATGTTCGGCGGCGCTGATGATGACAATCTTCAAGGAGAAGATGGCGACGATTTTCTCTATGGGCAACAGGGGGACGACTTTTTGGTCGGCGACCAAGGTAACGACGTCATATTTGGAAACGAGGGGAATGACGAGATTCATGCCTCCTTGGGCGATGATCGAATAAGCGGGGATAGCGGATCGGATCTGTTGTACTACTTCTCCAATCAAAATAACTTTCGCGTGAATCGAATCGGGGAAAATTATAGAGTCACTGACCTGAGGGCTTCCGATCAGGCGCTTAATCGCAACTACGGTATCGATTCGGTAACCGCTGTCGAAGAACTTGCCATTGGGGAAAAATCGAACACCGTCAGGAGGCCAATCGGCGATACGGTGAGCGAGCCGGTTGGTGTCGCGAATGAAATCATCAAACGTATCAATGACGTTTTGCCGGATGCTTGGACTTCCAAAGTGCGAATTGCGGACGGAGATATTTGGTTGAGGACCGTAAAACCCAACGGCACAGCCCATTTGGATTTTCGCTTCGGGTCGGCCGGAGTGATTGCCGAAATTCGTAACGTGAAAAACGGCAGAAACTTGTTAGCCCCGTCCTTTAAGGGTGAAGTAACCGACAGGGTGATCCAGTGGACCTTATGGGAGGTCGGGCGCACCGTCCGTCATGATGTTCCGTCATTGCCCGAGTTTGAAGATCGTTTCAACATGACCCAAGCGGGTACTTTTGACAACGTGCTTAATGGGACCGTCGATGTTGACGTTGATCAGCAACAAGGGGAGATCGATGTTTGGTCAGTCGTTGACCACAACTGGAAGTCGGAGCAGGACCCGCACATGGCTGGCACGATCACGGCGTTGACTCGTTCTAAAGTCCTCGACGGCGGTGCGATTCTTGTTCGCCGGGTGATTCGCATCGGCGAAATTCGCTTGAACGGAAAACCTGTCTCGTTGGCGAACCCGTACTTCGAGGCGTGGAACCCGTTTTCAGATTCCGAATTCGACTCAATGGCCCTGAGCATCGACGCCAGTGGTAATCCTGATCGTTGGTTTGCCGATGGACGCGACATTCCGACGTACCCATTCATTCCGGTGCAAGAAACGCGTGGATGGGCGATGAGCTATCATCGTCGAAATGTTGGGGGCAGTCAAAATCTGTCCGTTGTTTTTGGGACTGACAAGGGAACCGTGCACCGCGCGGACGGTTCGAAGACCACGTCTCACGGTTTCCATCTGAATTCTTTAGACTTCAATGGTGGAATGGCGATTCTCCCCGGTCTTTCCCCGGGCGCTCTAAGCCACGGCGCGGTTATTGATCAACACATGATTCTGGTGCCGGGGGCAGGCATCGACGCGGCGACACCGATCAAACTCGACGCGTTGGCAGATCTTCTTCCTCCCCCGAGGATCTATCATGCAGGGGCAGAAATTAGCGGCGACCTCTCAGCGATCGTCGATAGATTGTCGACTCTCAATGGGCAACGGCGAGTCGCGACAGACAATCTCGCGCGGCTGATTTAGTGGCGTGGAAACAAGAGACGATTCGTCCGGCTAATTTAGATACCTTCGTCGAGCAACGATGGAGATAACCCTGCGCCCCGTGACGATGGAAGATGCGCAGGCTGTTTTCGATCTGCGCTGTTTTCGATCTACGTAAAGACGTCAAATTTAAATGCGTACAACAGTAAATGCTAAACGGACTCATAAGAAGCCCCGAACTCAGCAGTCCGCTAGTCGCCGGGCGAGAAGTTTGCTTCTTATGCAGAGAATCATGTACCGCTTGCCGTCGAAAAATGGGCTGTTGTCTCCGTTCTGTTTTCTGGGTGCTATTCAGATATTCATGCGTCCCTGCAATAGAGTATCATAGGCTTCAGATTCCCGCCTTAGAATCTGAGGCCGTCTTACTGCTATTCCTGTCTCACTCCAAATTCAAAAATGCAGCCGTCCAAAAGTGCGAACGATGATCCCTTCCGCGAAGCGCGGCAAAAAAAGGGAGTGATGAAATGCCCGTTTGAGGGCGAGATGATTACGATGCTGCTCCGTCATGATGACGTGCGTCGGGCGGCGGCCGATTGGAAGCAGTTCAGTTCTGACGCTCCTTTTTGCGTGCCGATTCCCTCCGAAGAAGAAGTGCGTTCAGTCCGGCAGTTGCCGATTGAAGTGGATCCGCCCGATCACAAAGAGTATCGCAAGCTGACCGAACCCTTCTTTCTGCGTGCCAAGAACGAACAAGTGGTCGCATCGGTCAAGCAAATGATTGAGTCCGTTGTTGACTCGTTTGCGACCGGCGTGGCCTTTGACGCCGTTTCTCAATTCGCACTTCCCATTCAGTCACGGGCGTTCACGTATTTGCTGGACATGCCCGAATCCGAAGCGCAAATCTGGATCAAATGGGGCATCCACGTTTTTCAGCCGCAGGAAGGCGAGACGAAACGAGGCAGTACGCTCGAGGCATACTTAAACGAGAAATTTGATTCCGCAGAATCGAATCCCGGCGAGGATTTCTTTAGCGCGCTCACGCAAGCCGAATTCCGTGGCAGGAAACTGACACGCGATGAGTGTATGGGATTCGCGAATCTCGCCTTCGCCGGTGGACGCGATACCGTTATTCATAGCATCACGTCAATTATCGCTTGGCTGGCCGAAAATCCGGAAGCCTTGGAGTTTTTGCGGGAAGACACGAAACGCATCGCGTTGGCCAGCGAAGAGTTTTTTCGGGTCTTCATGCCACTGACGCAAATTGGCCGAGTCTGCCCAGAAGGGGCTGAAATACACGGTGTGAAAGTGGCGCCCGGAGAACGAATTGGGTTGTGTTGGGCGTCTGCGAACCACGACGAAACTGTCTTCAAAGATCCGCAGAAAGTAATGCTGGATCGTCGGCCAAATCCTCATGTGTCGTTTGGTTTCCGCGACCACCTGTGTCAAGGAGCCGCACATGCTCGACTGGTGATCCGGTCGATGCTGGAAGTGCTGTGCCGACGAAACATTACTATCCAAGTCGTAGAAGCCGTTGCTCACGTTGAAGAGGCACAAGAGTTTACACGCACCGTTGGGCATAGTGCGCTGAAGGTTTGCTTCCACCGGCACGAGGACGAAGTCAGTTAAAGATGGCCAACAAGCGTTGTCGACACGGGTCACGGAAACCTCTATAGTCGTCGGTTAAGCAAACAAGACTGACTTTGGAAGGATTCGAGTATGACGGCGTCCCCGCAATTATTAAGTTCTTATGAGCTGCGCGATCTAAATCTGAAGAACCGGGTGGTGCTGGCACCACTGACGCGTGCCAGATCTGGCGAGGATCGGGTTCCCAACGAATTGATGGCTGAGTACTACATTCAGCGTGCCTCGGCCGGACTGATCATCACCGAAGCGACTGCGATTTCCGCATCGGCCAATGGTTGGGACCAATCTCCGGGCATCTACACCGAAGCTATGCAGCTTGGATGGAAGAAAATCGTCGATGCCGTCCATATCAACGGTGGCAAAATCTTTTGTCAGTTGTGGCATACGGGTCGAGCCTCTCACAGCAGTTTCCTAAATGGTGATCTACCGGTGGCACCTTCGGCGATCAAGATAGAGGGCGATGGAGTTCATACTGCAACCGGAAAACAGCCTCATGAGGTGCCGCGCGCACTGGAGACATCGGAGCTGCCCGGAATCGTTGAAGACTACCGTAAGGCTGCAACACACGCCAAGGCCGCCGGATTCGATGGGATCGAGATTCACTCGGCCAATGGATATCTCTTAGACAGCTTCCTGCAATCCAAAACCAATCACCGCACCGATCAGTACGGGGGCAGTGCAGAGAACCGTTGTCGTTTGTTGGAGGAAGTTTTACATGCGGTCACGAAGGTATTCCCGGCCAATCGAGTTGCGGTGCGGTTGTCGCCTAATGGTGTCTTCAATGATATGGGGTCTCCCGATTACCGTGAGCAGTTCACCGAAGTAGCGCGGGCGTTGGATTCCTTCCGACTGGCGTATTTGCACGTGATGGACGGGTTAGGCTTCGGATTTCATGAGCTTGGAGCAGCGATGACACTGGGAGATTTCCGCGCTGAGTTCGCCGGGCCGTTGATGGGCAACTGTGGATACACGCAAGTGACTGCCGAAGCGGCGATAGAATCCGGCAGCGCCGACATGATCGCTTTTGGCCGACCGTTTATCAGCAATCCAGACTTGGTCGCGCGTTTTGCTGGCGGCGTCGCACTAGCCGAAGACGCGGACATGTCCACTTGGTACAGTCCGATTGGCGCCAAAGGCTACACCGATTTCCCGACAGCGACTTAGGCGTTTTTTACTGGTCGCAAAGCTGGTGTTTGCTAAACCGGCTCGTTTAACTGACGCTCAATTTCATCCACGCGGTACCCAAATCCGGGACCGCCAATGGTGGACAAATCCAGCACCCCGTTGCGGCGCTTAAACAGTCCCGGATGAATGGCTTCTTCGGGTTTCGAGGCGTCGGGGTAGAACTGCATGCCGTTTGATTCAACTCCCATGATTGTTCCCGCATGCGCGGCAAGACGCACGTGCGGGATCTGCGACTAAGTCTACGACTTCTTGAAAATGCTGGCACCCAGCGGAGGCAGCGTCACGTTGATCGACCACTCACGCCCCTGCGCCTCAATCTGTTCAGCGTCGGCTCCCATGCCGTTGCCTTGATTGGTACCCGAATACAGTTCGCTATCGCTGTTAAACAGTTCGCGGTAGTGGCCAGGTTCCGGAACACCGATGCGATAGTTCTCGTGAACGACCGGAGTAAAATTACAACAGGTCAACGTGTAGTCCGATGGATCCTTCGCTTTTCGAAGATACGCCAACACGCTTTTGTCGCCGCTCATGGAATCCACCCATTCGAAACCCTCGGCCGCGAAATCGACCTCGTGCAGTGACTTTTCTTCCTTATACAACCGGTTCAGGTCACCGACCATTTTTCTCAGTCCCGCGTGCGTATCCCATTGCAGCAGATCCCACTGCAGGCCGTCGTCGCAATTCCACTCGTTCCACTGGCCCCACTCGCATCCCATGAACATTAGCTTCTTACCCGGATGTGTCCACATATAGGAATACAGCAGACGCAGGTTGGCAAATTTCTGCCATGTGTCGCCAGGCATTTGATCCAGCAGCGAACCTTTGCCGTGAACGACCTCGTCGTGCGAGAACGGCAGCATAAAGTTTTCAGTGAACGCGTAGATCAAACTGAAAGTCAGTTCGTCATGGTGGTACTTTCGATGGACGGGCTCCTTGGTGATGTACCGCAGCGTGTCATTCATCCAGCCCATGTTCCACTTAATGCTGAATCCCAATCCGCCACAATAGGTTGGACGTGAAACCCCACCCCAAGCGGTCGATTCTTCGGCGATCGTCAATACGCCGGGGTGCAGTTCATGAACTTTCTCGTTGAGGCGTTTGAGGAAGTCGATTGCGCCCAGATTTTCCCGCCCCCCATGCTCGTTTGGCACCCACTGGCCATCTTCGCGGCTGTAGTCCAAGTACAGCATCGAGGCCACTGCATCGACACGCAGACCGTCAATGTGGTAGTGCTTCAACCAGAACAGAGCGTTAGAGATCAGGAAGTTTTTTACCTCGTTACGATCGTAGTTGAAGATCAACGTGTTCCAGTCAGGATGTTCGCCCTGACGCGGATCGGCGTGTTCGTAAAGTGCCGTGCCGTCGAATTTGGCCAACCCGTGTCCGTCCTTGGGGAAGTGAGCAGGAACCCAATCGACAATGACGCCGATGCCGTTCTGGTGACAGTGATCGACGAAGAACATGAGATCTTCAGGCGTTCCGTATCGGCTGGTTGGTGCAAAATAGCCGACCGTCTGATATCCCCAACTTCCCGTGAACGGATGCTCGGTGATTGGCATCAGTTCAACGTGAGTGAACCCGAACTCGTTGCAGTAATCCACGATACGTGTCGCGATGTCGCGATAGTTCATCCAGCCGTTTTCGCGCTCCGGATCTTGTTGCCAACTACCGGGGTGCAGTTCGTATACCGAGATAGGTTTGGAAAGTTGCTCTTCACTCTCGCGCTGGCCAATCCACGCATCGTCGTTCCATTTGTAGGAGTTCAGATCCGAAACGATAGAAGCGGTGCAGGGCGGAACCTCGCTGAAGAATCCGTACGGGTCAGACTTTTCGACGACGTTGCCGTGGGTATCGGTGACGCTGAATTTGTATTTTTCTCCGAAGCCAAGATCCGGGATGAACAATTCCCAAATACCGCTTGGGATAAGCTTCTGCATTGGGTTGGCGGATTTGTCCCAATGGTTGAAATCACCGACAAGACTGATGCCTTGTGCATTGGGCGCCCAGACAGCAAAGTTGATTCCCGTGACGCCGTTGATTTCGCAGCGATGAGCCCCAAGTCGATCGTAGATGTCGAAGTGGCTTCCCTCGTTGAACAGATGCAGGTCCATTTCGGACATTTGCGATTCGAAAGCGTAAGGGTCGTGAATCGTCATCGTATGTTGGCCTTGGTGGACAATAAATTTGTACTGACCGGAATCAGTTTGGTATACATTTTTTTCGCAAACGATCTCGTACAACCCGGATTGGGTGACACGTTTCATTTGCTGCTCGACGGTTTCACTGGCGTTGGTAATCCAAACTTCATCAGCGCGAGGAAAAAAGCCGCGTACGACAGCAGGCACTAGCGAGTGTCCATTGTCAGGACCAAAAGTTTCCGGGCCCAATAAGGAGCGCGGATCGGCCAATGCACCCGCCATCATCGCTTCCACAGCACCGGTATCAAGCGGTGCCGCAACGTCCATCCATGCGTTCATCTTCGTAAAACATCCTGTTAAGATTAGAGTGAATCGACCGTCACGTCCACTGAACGATCGACTTTTAGAGCATTTCGCCGGTTAAATTTCGCCGGTTAAATTTCACCGATTAAAAAGTACACCTTTTAGATTAATTCACCGAACAACCAAACGCTTTTGCCTGTCTTTGGTCGGCTGGCATATCAGGGCCGATCTCAGTCACCCGAGTCCATCCCTTACGCGTCGCCTTAAACAGTTTGCGATGCCGCTCCTTAAGTTGCTCGATGTCGTCGATGTCGGCCAGCGGATCATTCATCCTTTCGGTGGTTAGAACGATCTTTCTGCGTCCGCGCTGGGCGCTTGTGCGCGGACCTATCGACGGACGCGTCTCTGAAGCAAAAGGGGTTTCGAATGGGCTCAATGTTGGATCGCTTTGGTGGGTCAGATTCTCCATCGGTGTTGCCTTGCTTCGCTGGGAAACAGACTGAAGTCTTGATTCGATGGCCATCGATCGTAGAGACCGAGAAAGATTTGATTTGACGTTTTCGCCCCCCATTGACCAGACGCGGCAATCTATTTTGTGGAACTGCATTGCGCGGTCGATGCGTTTCCACAGATCATCGTGTTTGACGGGAGCCATTTCTCCGAAACGCTCCCAATGCCAGTTGTGCTCCCGCCAGAAAGCGATACCTGAACGGATGCCGCGCCCGACATACTTGCTGGGCGTGATCAGCGTGACTTTGGAGGGTTGCTCGAGGGCTTCGATCCCTCGAACAACGGCAAGAAGATTTA
>CALKXO010000097.1 GCA_938003615.1 uncultured Pirellulaceae bacterium
GGGTGTTAAAAATCCGGTATCTTTGGAGTTTGGGCTTACGCATGTATTGTTCCATGTTTTTAGGTGCACCTATCAGATTGGTGCTTGCCGAGCATCCAGTAGGGTGGGGCGCCCGAGTTTCGCGACAGCGGAAATCAGACCCACCACCGCACTCTGTTTCCTACAATTGGTGGGTCGGCGCAATTACGCTGCGCGTTTCATTGGCTTGACGCCACCCTACTTGCAGATCACTTTCGTCAGACGCACCACCAGGCAATCACAACTCGGTGTGCCAAGCTTGGAACAGAAAGGCAGCTAGGATTTTGCACCACAACTCCAGTTTTTTAACACCCAGGCTAGTGCCAAAACGGCTAATGGTGTCTGAAAACTTATGACCTAGTGCTTACCGATTTGCATTTCACCCATCGTTAGGTGAAGTAAACGCTCGTTTCATTCGAAAAACCGGCAAAACGACCAATAAAGTGCCCATGTGGGGCCTCTTACCGTTCAATTGTCTACGCGCATGGTTAGTTGGGCGTAGAATATAGGGATTAACGAAACAATCGGGCTTGAGTTCGGCTTCATTGCACGATCGAGAAGCAATTCGAAGGCCCCAATTGCTACGGCTGCCAACGGAGCTACGGGGCCAACTTGTCGATCGGTCGATTTTCGCATTTCCGCGGCAGTCATTCTCGGTCGCCGTTCCAGTAGAACTTACTGAAGAGGACTTAGTTGATGTCGAATCCTTTTAAATGTTCAGATCACCGCTTGAGCCGTCGGAACTTATTGACCGTAGGCGCAATCGGTGGGCTTTCTCTGTGCGACTTCTTCCGCATGAAATCAGCCAACGCCGAGCAGAAGCACTACGAAAGCAAAGAAGGCTCTGCGAAGTCGGTGATCTTCATTTTTCTGCCTGGTGGAATGGCTCACCAAGAATCATTTGATCCGAAGCCTTGGGCGCCGCTTGAGTATCGAGGTCCGTTTAAATCTATCGAGACGAATCTGGCGGGAGTTCGATTCGGAGAACTGTTCAAAAAAACAGCCAAGGTTGCCGATCAGCTGACCATCGTTCGATCCATGACTCACGGCGAAGCGGCTCACGAACGTGGTGTTCACAATATGCTGACCGGCTATCGTCCGTCGCCGGCGCTGAAGTTTCCCAGCATGGGCAGCGTTGTGTCACACGAGTTTGGGCCACGCAATAATCTTCCGCCCTACGTGATGATCCCTAACGAGCCACACGTCTATGCCGGTTCAGGATATCTCAGTTCTTCGTTCTCCGGATTTAGTTTAGGCGCCGATCCAGCCAACAAGGATTTTCGGGTGCGCGATCTGCAATTGTTTGAAGGGGTTTCCTCCGAACGGTTTGCCAAACGCCGAAAGATGCTCGATGTCGTCAACGACCATTTTCGTCGTCGGGAACAATCCGATTCTCTAGATGCGGTTGATACGTTCTACAATCGCGCTTATAGCTTGATCAGTTCCCAAAAAGCGCGAGAGGCCTTCGATATTGAAAAAGAAGATTCAAAACTGCGCGACAAGTACGGCCGGAATCAAGCCGGAGCGCGAATGCTGTTGGCGAGGCGATTGGTGGAGTCCGGCGTTCGATTCGTAACCCTGACTTACGGTGGCTGGGATCATCACGATCGAATTGCGAATGGAATGAAAAAGATGGTTCCCTCGTTCGATCAAGCTTACGCCGCTCTAATCGGTGATCTTAAGGAACGCGGTATGCTCGACGAGACGTTGGTGTGCGTCACGTCAGAGTTTGGGCGGTCTCCTAAAATCAACGCTAACGCGGGCCGTGATCACTGGCCAAAAGTTTTCAGCAGTCTGTTGGCTGGTGGCGGTATTAAACCTGGGCAGGTTTACGGTAGCTCCGACGCGACCGCCAGTGAACCGGCGGACAATCCGTTGACGGTTCAGGATTGGGCAACAACGATCTATTCTTGCCTTGGGATTAACGCCGACAAAGAATTGATGGCCCCGGGCGCGCGGCCCGTCGAGATCGTCGATGGCGGAAAGGTCCGCAAGGACTTGTTGGTCTAAATCGTTCAGACACTTCGGGAACGATTGTTGTGGTTTCCGATTCTTCTGCCTTGTTTTGAAAATGTCATGATGCAAACGCTTGAAACTCAATCCGAAATCGATCGTTGCGGTTCCGTTTCGCGTCGCTCAGGATTGGGGGCTGCTTGGGTGCCGGTGTTGGTGCCGTTCTTTAGGCCTGCATTTTTGCTGATGTTGGCCGTGTTGCTTTCTTCGTTCGTGAACAACGCCGCACTGACTGCCGTGCTTGTAACGCCTGCGTCATCGCCCGAGTTACATCTAATACTGCCGCGCGGTGTTGAGCGCGGAAAGGAGCATACGCTCAAGTTCTTTGGCGTCAGACTTAACAACGCACTTGAAATATTATTCTACGACAAGGGCATTACGGCAAAATCGTTCAAGGTCATCAACAACAAATCGATTGAGGTGGTCGTCACTGTGGCGGACGACTGTCGGCTGGGTGAACACGTCGCGCAGGTGCGCAGTGATCGAGGCATCTCTGATTTTCGCAGCGTGTTTATTGGTCCGTTTCCGGACGTCGCGGAAGTTGAACCCAATAGCAGTTTTGAAAAGGCACAAAAGGTCGCGCTGAACCAGACCATCAATGGCACATTGCCTGCTGAGGATGTCGATCGCTTCCGGTTAGAGTTGGAGCAGGGGCAGCGTTTGTCTGTCGAAATTGAGGCGATGCGATTGGGAGCGTTCGTCGATCCTGTGATTGAATTGCTTGGACCACATCACGCCGATTCTTTGGATGCAGCCTCAGTCGCCTATTCGGATGACCGTGTGCTGACCAACCAAGACGGCTTTTTTTCAGTCACGATTCCAGAAGACGGAACGTACACCGTCGTCGTCACGGAATCGGCTTTCCAAGGAACGCCCAAATCGTACTATCGGTTGCATATCGGTGACTTTCCCAGACCAGAATCCGTTTTTCCCGCTGGCGGGAAACCGGGGACCAGCGTTTCTCTCAAACAGGCCTCTGCAGAAACACCTGCCATGTTTGAGGTGGATGTTCCTGAGCAGGATGTTTTTCGGGATGGCCTTACTGTGGCCGATGCCAATGGCGTTTCTCCTTCACCGGTGAAGTTTCGTGTTACGGAATTAGACAATTTTGACCTGCCGGAGGACGCGCAGAACATTGATTTTAAATCGGCTGTCGCTGTCGAAGTCCCCATTGCGATCAATGGGAAATTCAACACGAAGTTTCAGTACTTCAAATTTTCGGCCGAGAAAGGCCAGACTTGGGACATTCACGCGTTCGCCAAACAAATTGGATCAGGCCTTGATCCAATTCTCAATGTCTTCAATGCCAAGTCCAAACACTTGATCGGGAATGATGATAATCCGTCACGGCCCGATTCAACGATTCGCTTCAAGGTTCCCGAGGATGGTGACTACTACGTTCGAATCAAGGATTACCTAGATCGGTTCGAGCAGGGGTTCCCTTATCGGATTGAGGTCAGTCTGGCCAAACCCAGCGTTGTGTTGGCGATCAAGCGAAACGATCGATTTTCTCAAAAGCGACAGTCGATCGCGGTGCCTCAGGGCGGGCGTTTTGCGGCAATCATGTCGGTCAAGAAAGACTTTGTCTCCACAGGAGTTGCTTTGGATCATGGGGGGTTGCCTGATGGCGTCTGTATGACGGCCACCGCAATGCAGAAAAGCGTTGCCGAGATGCCGGTCGTGTTTGATGCGGACGAAGACGCCCCGCTGGCAAGTGCG
>CALKXO010000098.1 GCA_938003615.1 uncultured Pirellulaceae bacterium
TGATGCCGCCGAAGATATTGACCAGCACCGCTTTGACGTTTTTGTCAGAGAGAATGATGCGGAACGCCTCGGTGACCTGTTCCGTTTTGGCTCCGCCGCCGACATCCAAGAAGTTCGCCGGCTGACCACCGTGAAGCTTAATAATGTCCATCGTACCCATCGCGAGGCCAGCGCCATTAACCAGACAACCAATATTGCCTTCCAGCTTCACATAGCTCAAACCAGCATTGGCGGCGCGGACTTCCGACTCCTCCTCTTCGCTCAGGTCACGCATCTCCACGATGTCCTTTTGACGATAGAGTGCGTTTGAGTCAAAGTTGATTTTGGCATCCAGCGCGACCAGTTGGCCGTCCTTGGTCACCACCAAAGGATTAATTTCTAGCAGGCTGCAGTCTGTGTCCACGTACATCCGGCAGAGCTTTTTGAAGAACTTGTCTGCGGCGAAAACTGATTTCCCTGTGATACCAAGCTGCTTACAAAGTCCGCGTATTTGGTAGCTTTCGATGCCTTGTGCGGGATCAAAAACCTCTTTGAAGATTTTCTCGGGAGTTTCGTGAGCCACTTTCTCAATCTCGACGCCGCCCTCTTGGGAGCACATCAGAACGGGCATTTTGGTCTCACGATCCAAAACGATCCCCAAGTACAACTCGCGATCGATGTCACAACCAGCTTCGACGATCACTTGATTGACTTGCTTGCCCTCGGGGCCGGTCTGGATCGTGACGAGAAGATTGCCAATCATGTTGGCTGCGGCTGTTTTGGCTTCCTCTGCCGATTTGACCAATTGCACACCGTGCTGATCAGCGTTTTCGATGAACGTTCCTTTTCCTCGACCGCCCGCATGAATCTGAGCTTTGACAACAGCAACGCTGCCGCCGAGTTCGTCGAACGCTTTGGCTGCTTCCTCGCCGGTCTTGGCGACTCGGTTTTCCAAAACGTTGACACCGAAGCGGCTGAACAGCTGCTTCCCTTGATATTCGTGAATGTTCATGGGGCTCTACTTTGACGGTTTTGCGCTGGTAACGAAAACCCTAAAGTATAACGGCCATGCCAAACTTGCCTCAAGGTGCCCTGTCCCTAAGAAGGGAAGAAGAACTCCTATCGGGAGAAGTAGCCTCTTAGCGAATCTTTAGTAGTGAAGTCCGCGAAGCGCGCCTCCAAAGTATCCAGCTGGGCGTCGATCCAGCAAGAAAAGTCATCCTCATTGCGGAAATGCAGCTTGGATGTCTGGCGAAAGTGCGACTTGGAAACCGCTGGGCCAGACGTGGCTCCGTTTTCTTCAGAGGGTCGCTTAGGCTTTAACATCTTGACCTCGCTTGTGACTATCGCGGAAAATGCGATTCTGACAGGATATGGGCTTTACCTATTTATATGACGCAAATTTGATGCCGAAGGTTTCCAAAATTCTGGTTTCCAGACCTTTTTTGTGGCTTACACCTCCAAAAACCGCCTTTTAAGGAGCAGAAAACATCATAAATGTCGTTTGTTCTTCTCCGTGTTTCCGACAAACGGGCCTTTGGTTGCTAAAAAGAGACACGTTGGTGTCGTCAGGTTCACACAAATCTGTTGCGTACTGGAAACATCACACACCTCTGGCAATGCTGAATTTTCATTCACCGGACGCCCACTCCAACTGAAATCTCCTTAAGAAATTCTTTCAACCGAATCCGTTCATGAATCTCCCAACTGCCGCATCATGGCTCAAACCACCCAATTTGGTCGCCGATATCGTCAACGCGCCCAGAGAGCCGTCGGTCATGCTCAGCCCCGACGGAAAGCAAATGCTGCTGATCGAGTCAGCTCCGATGCCTGAAATCGCAGATCTCGCGCGGCCAATGCTAAGGTTGGCCGGGTTGAGGATCGATCCTCAGAGCCATTCAAGGTTTCGCACGCACTTTCGAAGCGCGATTGTCTGTCGGCCTGTTGATGCGGCGCAAGACTCTTCCAACAAATCCTCCTTATTCGGGGAGCGCGTATTGATCGAGCATCCGGACATAAATTTTTCAAAAACGGAAGTCTCTGATCGCAGGATCGGCGCCATACGCTGGTCTCACGACAGTCATCACTTCGCTTTTGAAGTTCTGCACGAGACAGGAACGGCGCTGTTTGTGGCATCAGTGTCGTCTGTTGACGCAGTGCTGATTCACGCCAATACATGCAACGTGCTGGTCGATTTCGAATGGATGCCCGATGGGAAAAGTCTCATCGCTGCAGTCCGCCCCAACGCAACACTCGCCACCGAAGCGGCACATGCGAGCAACGCAGCACATGAGAGCAACGCAGCACATGAGAGCAACGTAGCACATGAGAGCAACGTAGTTCCCTTGGGACCGAGGATTGAAGAAACCGCTGGCGACACGTCTCCCACACGCACCTATCAAGATCTTCTGAAAGGTCCTCACGACGAGGACCTCTTTGCGAAAATTATTACCAACGAAATTATCAGCGTGCAGATCGACGGCACTGTGCTGCATCGTCTTCCTTCGGCCATGTACGCAAGCGCTTCTCCCTCACCAGATGGCAACCACCTACTGGTAACAACATTAAAGCGCCCCTTCTCTTACTTGCACACTTGGCACAGTTTCGCCATGTCTGTCTGCGTCACTGACTTGGATGGCCACGCGGAATACACAGTAGCCGAAATTCCAATTGCCGAAAATATTCCGGTCGAGGGTGTCCGTACCGAACCGCGTCTAATTCACTGGATGTCAGCGCGTCCGGCGACCATCTGTTTTTCGACAGCGCTAGACGGCGGCGATCCAAACACGGAAGCGGAATTTCGAGATCGAGTCTTCGTTATTGCGGCTCCCTTTTGTGACGCCGCTCACGCGTTACTGGACGTCCAGCATCGTTTCTATGGTCTGACCTATTTTGAGGATGGCCACCGGGTAATCACCACCGAATACGATCGTGATCGGCGTTGGGTGACGACACGTCTCTACGATTTACGGGGAGCGTTAGAACAGAACACAATCATGGTAGATCGAAGCATCCGTGACCGTTATGGCGATCCGGGCCAACTGCTACAACGCGCCGACATCACAGGGCACTCCGTCGTTCAAGAGTTGATTTCCCAACGGGATCAGAGCGCGTTGGTGTTTCGCGCCGGCAAGGGAGCGACTCCCGAAGGCAATCTACCATTTCTCGATTGTCAAAAACTCTCAGACATGAGCGTCCAGAGGCTATGGCAGTGCGAGGCCGATTGTCTCGAATCGGTGGTCTCCATTGACAACGATGGAGAAGAAAGCAACAACCGGCTAAATGTACTGACCTCGTATCAGTCACCGGCCGAGCCGCCAAATTTGAGACGACATACGCTGGATGTCATGTCGCCACTAGCGTCAGAGAAATCGATCACACGGGTGACGCATTTCAAAGATCCTACTCCGCAGATTCGCGGCATCAAGAAACGGCTGGTCACCTACTCGCGCTCCGATGGTATTCAGCTCTCTGCAACGCTCTACCTTCCGGAGGATCATCAGCCGGGGCAACGATTGCCAATGCTCGTATGGGCCTATCCTCAAGAATTCAACGATCCTTCAACAGCCGGGCAGGTCGTCGGCAATCCGCGCCGATTTACTCGCATGACGGGCATCTCACACCTGACTCTCGTGACGCAAGGCTATGCGGTATTGGACAATGCGACGATGCCGGTGGTAGGCGAACCGGAGGTCATGAATGACACGTTCATCGAACAGATCGTCGACGCGGCCCAATCAGCAATCGATTTCGCCGTGACCGAAGGCTTCGCCGATCGAGACCGAGTTGCGGTGGGAGGTCACAGCTACGGCGCTTTTATGACGGCCAATTTGATGGCGCACTGTGATCTGTTTCAGGCCGGCATCGCGCGGAGTGGCGCCTACAACCGAACCCTAACGCCGTTTGGCTTTCAGGCGGAGCGCAGAAGTCTCTGGGAGGCTACCGATGTCTATCTGAAGGTCAGCCCATTTATGCATGCCGAAAAAATCAAACGCCCTCTGCTGATCATGCACGGGGAAAAAGACAACAACTCGGGAACGTTTCCACTACAAAGTGAACGCCTGTATCAAGCCATCAAAGGAAACGGCGGCACGGCAAGGCTAGTCATCCTCCCGCATGAGTCACACGGTTACGTTGCCCGGCAGAGCGTCATGCAGACCCAAGCCGAAATGATCGCGTGGTTGGATAAGAATCTGAGCGTAGAATAGGCTTCCAGCCTGTTGCCGCGCGCAATTGATTGGCTTTCAGCCTTTCATCAATCAAATATCGACAGGCTAGAAGCCTATCCCACTCTCTCCTACCACGATGGAAAGTCGTAATCCTTGTTGTCCGGCGAGAAATCCTCGTCTTTGAGCCCGACATTGATCTTCAGTTCCGTGTAGAAGTACTTTTCTTTCAACCGCGGTGGATCGCCATCTTTTGCCGGCCAAAGAAATCCTTCGTAGCCTACTAGCACGTCACTGCGCTGGTCGATGTAGATTTTAGCGATGTGAAATTCGAATTTGTCATCGGCTTGCGCATGTTTAATCTGAATTAGTGTGCAGGTTCGCTCCCCCACCGACACATCGCGTGTGATTTTGACAGTGCAGTCAGGATATTGAAGGTCGCGACGGCCGACATCGCCCATTTTTTTGACCAGATTGAGAACTCCAATATCAAAGATAGGATGCAAATTGCCCTGCATTGCGATCGAACCAGTGGGGTCTAAGTATGCGCGCTTCAAATTGAGCAAACCGGTTGTGTGCCCAATTAGCTTGCCGTTGTTCTGTCCTTCTACCCAAACGACTTCTTGCCCCGCAATCGAAGCAGGAGCCAGCATCTTCAAATAGACGCTCAGCGCGACTTCCTGACCTAGCAACGCGGAACCTGCCTCAACGGTTTTCGCATGACGAATTTTACAAAACATGCGTTTCTCAGGTTGGAGCACATTGTCGATCGATACCTGAGAGACGATCGTGGCGGTATAGTCGTTGATCTGGCGATCCATTCGCCGGAGGCCTTCGTCGGCCAATGCGAGTACCGGTTCCAGCGGATGATTGGCGGCTTCAATTCCTTCTTCATTGACCATATTGGCTAGGCGCCCCGTCAAGTCATCGATCCGACTGACCTCTAATCCTTCATCGGTGGCACCGCTATCTGACAGAATTCCGTCGGACGCGCTGCCAATCTCAAGCTGTTCAAATTCCGCAACGGATTGATCGTTGGGGTTGATCATCTGCACGGCAACTAATACGCCAGCGCCTAGGAAAGCCAGAATCATCACGTAGTTCCAGATCCTCGACTTCCGTGGCTGTTTAACTTCAGATGTCTGGTCCTCACTCGAGGCGGAGCTGTTTAGATTGGGGGGTGCAGATTGAGACACTAGCGTAAGTCGGGTGAGGGGTGGGGAAATAGACGGGGAGGCGAAAATCGAGCTGTCAATATTAAGAGAAGGCCCTTCGGAGTCCGTATGAGACACTTCATTTGCGCTGTTGTGAACAGGTATTCCATTGAAGCCAATGGCCCAATTCCCAGACCGGGAAAGGTGGCACATCCAATACTGGCCCGTTTCTCCCAGTATACTTCAACTCGCCGGATCAATGACACAGAGAAAAGCGATTCAGCGCTTAGTCCTTGGACCGCCAGCAAGAGTGCTGGTAGAATTCGAATGTCATTTGAGAATCGTAAAAGATTGACGTTGACCCAAGAACGCGTTCTGTTTTAGGTTAGAGTGCTGTGTCATGGAGGACACTGAAAACGAAGCCTTCCTGTACAGCGAATTCTAATTGCAACATTGGATGTTGCCAGCTTTCGATAACATACAGGATCTCGGACGCAGTCATCTGAACTGCTCCGTGAGCAGATCAACCGAGAACGGTTGTCGGTCATTGCTCACTTCTTTTTGTTGTTCTCCAGACGAACCAACGCGTCGCACTTGTGTCTCGGCTTTCGGCCAACCCATTTGCCGCACGCTCATTTTGTCAATCACCGCGAGAACCATCCACGTGCTGCCGGACTTCGATTTAAAAGATCGAGTGAAACAAGCGACAAATATTGTCAGCTTGATAGGCGGCGATATGCAGCTACGTCGGCAAGGCGGCAATTATGTCGGACTGTGTCCATGGCATGAAGATTCACGCCCCTCCTTTCAAATCAACGAATCGCGACAATCTTGGGCGTGCTGGGTATGTGCCGATCGCGGCGACGTTTTCTCGTACGTGATGAAACGTGATAGCCTTGGATTTCGTGAAGCGCTTGAATTTCTAGCCAACGAAGCCGGCATTCAAATCACCAAGTCCGGGCGGAAGATTGAAAAAGGCTCCGCCCGTGACAAGAACACTCTATTCGCAGCCATGGAGTGGGCTCAAGAAAGGTATCATCAATATCTACTAGAATCCAGCGATGCTGCTGCCGTTCGGAGCTACCTCTCCGACCGTGGCATCACCGACCAAACCGTTGCCGAGTTCAAGATTGGGTTCGCGCCTTTGGCATGGTCTTGGTTGATGGACCAAGCTCGCAGCACGGAATTTTCTGGCGAAATCCTCGATGCGTGTAACGTCGTCATGGCGAACCAGCGCGGCGGCTGGTACGAGCGTTTTCGCGGCCGGGTATTGTTCCCGATTCAAAATCTCCAACAGCGTCCCATCGGATTTGGTGGGCGCGTCGTGCCGGGAATTTACGGTACCGAAGATGAACCCAAAGGAAAATACGTCAACACGTCAGAAACGTTGCTATTCACCAAAAGCGACAATCTGTATGGGCTGAGTCAAGTCTATCGTGAGGTTCAGAAAGAGCGGCGTCTGACGATCGTCGAAGGTTACACCGATGTGATCGCCGCCTATCAAGCGGGCCTAAGAAACACCGTGGCCGTATTGGGAACGGCGCTCAACGAACGCCACATCAAACTGATCAAACGCTTTGCCGACCAGGTTACTTTGGTGCTCGACGGCGACGAGGCCGGACAAAAACGGACCAACCAGATCTTGGACCTGTTCGTCGCTCAAGATATGGATCTGAGGATCCTCTCCTTACCGGACGGATTTGATCCATTTGACTATGTCCAACAAAAGGGCGCCGAAGCCTTCCAAAGCCAAGTCGATCAAGCCCCTGACGCACTGGCTCACAAAATCAACATCGAAACGCGCGGCATCGACCTAGTCAACCAAACCCACGCCGCCAATCAGGCGCTAGAGAACATCCTCAAAACCGTCGCTCAGACACCTGCCAGCGCGATCGCAGCTTCCGCCGCCAAAAGCCTACGACAGGACCAGATGCTGACGCGATTGGCTCGCCAGTTTCAAACGACGCGCGAACAAGTCAAGGCGCGGTTGAAAGAACTGAGAAGCTCGACGCGTCCCGGGCGGTTTCGCCAAGCAGACGAGGCTAATCAAAACACCACCGAGATTGATTTCAGTAATTTCGACATCAAAGAAACGGAACTGCTGGAGTTGATTTTGACTGAACCTGCGTTAGCGGACATCGCTATCGAACGGGTTTCGCCAGAACAATTCGCATTTGGACCTCTCAAGGAAATCTTCGAGACAATCGGAGAGTTTTTTCATGACGGTCGAGAAGCGTCTTATGAAAGTGTAATGTTGCATGTTGATGATCCGGTGCTGAAAAACGTAGTCGAATACCTTCTGGAAGAAGCGACTAAAAAACAGGCCGCCGCCAACGCCAACAACACGGGAATCGAATTGGCTGTTCATACTCAACTGGAATCGGTGATCGAAGCATTCAATCGCCAGCAGATCCAGTCAGCCGAACAGGCAAGAATTTCCAAACTCCAACAACCTTCGCTGGAGGCCGATGAAGAGGCCATGGCGTTGGAGGAGTTACTGAGACAGACCCGACAACGACAAGGTTTAATTGCTCCCACGGATGGGTAGCACCCGAACTCGTTGAATAGGATTGCAGGACACACAGGCCGCGAATACGGGCGTGGTGTCTTTCATGATTGAAACGTCGATTTGCAAGATGGATCTTGCAGGAGGAACTGACGCGATGGCCATTCAGATTAACGACCTCAACACTCTGATCACCAAAGGTAAAGCCCAAGGGTTTTTGACCTATAACGAAATCTCCACTTTCCTTCCCGATGAAACGACCGGCGCAGAAAAGCTCGATACGTTAGTCGCCGCTTTGGAAGGGTCCGGCATCGAACTCTGCGACGAACCACCAGCGGGTTTCAACGAGCCATCTCCCGACGAATTGCTCAAGGCAGAAGAAACAACCGACATTGAAGAGCTCAATGTTGCGGCCAAGCTAACCAAAACTAGTGACGATCCAATTCGCATGTACTTAAGCCAGATGGCGGTGATCCCGCTTCTGACTCGAGACGAAGAAATTTCACTGGCCAAACGTATTGAAATTGCCCGCAAGCAGTATCGCCGGGCCGTTCTATCCAACGGATACGCGCTATCGGCAACCGTGGAAACACTCCGCCGCGTTCACGAGGGCGAGCTGCCATTTGATCGTACGATCAAGGTTTCTCTGACCGAGAATCTGACCAAAGAGCAGATCCTTTCCCGGATGCCGCACAACTTCAAAACCATTGATCATCTGCAGAAACAGAACGAAAAAGACTTCCGAGTTTTGGTTTCTAAATCGGCGGCCAAAAATGACAAGAAAACAGCACGCGTACGGTTCTTGGCGCGTCGCAAAAAACTAGTCACTTTGGTAGAAGAGCTTAGCCTGCGTTCCCG